>CAMWVM010000154.1 GCA_947177715.1 uncultured Ruminococcus sp. | reverse complement strand
CTTATGTCCCCCAGCCTCCAACCTATCCTTTCGGATAGCTGTGGCGTTAGCCCCTTATTGAATCTTTTACTTGGCAGAAATTCCGAAAAAGCGACGCTACGGTTTTAAAATTGCAACAAAGTCACCAAAAATAAAAAAAGACATTTACTTTAGCTTATAAATATGCTAATATAATAAAATAAACAACGTGTTTTACGGTGAATATTTTTGCAAGCCGTATTCCGCTTTATCGGTTTGCTCATATTTTTAAGCGGAGAAAAGGAGTAGGAATATGAAAAAATCAATTTTAAGTGCAATTACAAGTGCATCTCTGGCAGCTATGCTTTTACTTACGGCATGCGGTACTGCTGATGAAAACTCTTCAAAGGAAGAAACCACAGGTGCGGCAGCATCTAAGGCAAGCGACTCTACAACTGACGAATCATATCAGAAGGTAGCAGACGCAGGAAAGCTTGTCCTTGGACTTGACGCAACATTCAAACCGATGGGTTACACTGATGAAGATGACAACATTGTAGGATTCGACATTGATCTTGCTGAAGAAGTATGCAGTCGTCTTGGAATCAAGCTTGAAACTTACGGTGTAAACTGGGACACAAAGGAAATAGATCTTGACGCAGGAACAATCGACTGCATTTGGAATGGACTTTCAGTAAGCCCTGCGAGAAAAGAACAAATGCTTATGTCTGATCCTTACATGAAAAACGAGATGATATTCACAGTAAATTCAGACAGTGAATTAAAAACTCTTGAAGACCTTAAGGGCAAGACTATTGCTGTACAGAACGGTTCAACAGCACAGGAGATTCTTGCTGAATCTGAACTTGCTGCTGATATTACGGTAAATGAGCTTACAACAAATGTTGAGGCACTTAACCAGCTTGAAATGGGAATGTGCGACGCAGTTTTCCTTGACTCGGTAGTTGCTAAATATGAAATCAACACCAGCAAAAAAGCTTTCACTATTATGGAAGAAGGACTTGAAGAAGAGGAATATGCCATTGGATTTAGAAAAGGCGATCAGGCTCTTTGCGACAAGGTTGAAGAAGTTCTCAGCGAAATGAAGGCTGATGGCACAGTTGAAAAGATTTCAACAAAGTGGTTCGGAAGCGACATCACAACAATTAAATAGAAATCATTAAGCATTACGCCGCTCCTTGCAAAACTGCGAGGGGCGGCGTTTTTTTACTTTGCTGTGGTGAATTTATAGCAATGAAGTATGTTCATTTAAGTGCTTAAAACATAAGACTTTGATGCTTCCGGGCGACCACAGGTTGCCTCTGCTTACTATAAGAGATTTACCATTACATAAGAAAAAGAGCCTTACATAACACCCCATTTAGCCAAAATCTGCTCTAAGTTTTGTTGGCGTTGCCTTTCATTTCGTTCTTCATTTATTTTTGATTTCTCAGTATGTGTAAATAGCCTGCTCGATTCATTTTTATCGATTATTGTTTTTAACAGTATGAGACTATGTTCTTATTTGTCATATTGCACAATAAATTGCACAATAAAATTATTGTTTTATACAATTTCAAGTGTTACTTGTTTTCAAGCATTACTTGTTTTATAGCTATTTAAAAAAATATATAATATAGTTACAAGGAAATCGCTATTAATCAAATGTAAATTTTGAAAGGAACGGTGAATTTATGAAAGTTAAAAGAATTGTGTCTTTGATAAGTGCATTAGCACTATCATTGACAAGCGTGACTGTCAGCGCTTCGGCTGTAAATGAAAATACGCTCGAGGAAACAGTCATTTTCTCAGGTGAAAGCACCATTGCAAAATCATGGACACTTGGTCCTCAGATTCAGACCGCAAACGGCAGTGGTGATTTTGACCCATCAGACGTAACTCCTGGTGGCTATTTCACAATCGATTATACCGGAACAAAGGGAAAAGTTTATTTGGCTCTTGCCGAGTGGACAACCAATGCTTGGATTTCAATTGATGAACCAACATCAACAACGGTAACCGAAACAGGCTATCAATCAATTTTCAGTTATGATGATTGTATGAAGGCTTATCAAGCAAAGTTGCCTGGCTCAACTGATATGTCAGATGCTGATGCAATCTGTGCAGGTACAACTAATTCAAGCGGTAAAACGACAATTACAAAAATCAGCTGGCATGGATATCCTACAGCAGTAGATTTAGGCGAAAAGGCAACAGTTTTATTTAAAGGCTGTCCGACAGCGCAAGAAAGAGGTGCGAACCTCAAATTCTTATTTACTAAGCATGTAGGCGGCGAATGGGACGCATCAAAAATCAATGAAGGAAGTTACTTCTATACTGAGTATCTTGGTGCAAAGGACGGCGTAAGCCTTGCACTTCAAAGTTCATCCGGAGCAACCCGTTGGGCTGAACTTACACCTGACGAAACAGGCAAGTTGGCAGATGGCAGATGGTATTCAATTTATAAGTATGAAACATTTTCTAAAAAGTTTGGTACAAACTTTGCAAAACTTGACCAGATTCAGGCAAGAACATTGACAAGTGAAAAAGTAACTCTTAAGAGAATTGCATATTTCACAGGTGAAGGCGACCCTGTAGACACATCAGACGGAACATGGGACAGACCTGATACAGGTATTGCATTCATCGGTGACAGTATTATTGAAAACCCGCACGTAGATACTGCTCATCTTAAGGCTATCGACTGGAACGGAATCCTTGGCAGAACTGATTGTTCAAACTACGGAATCGGCGGTCAGACAACTCAGGAATGTGCTGCAAGAATTAATGAGATTGCAAAGAAAAACTACGATAAAGTTGTTATGCTCTGCGGTATCAACGATATTGGACACGGTCTGACAAACGAGCAGATTGTTGCAAACTATAAGACAATGTATGGTGCTCTTAAAGAAAAGAATCCTGATATCGAAATTTTTATCATGAGCGTTCTTCCTACAACACCTGTATTCTATACTGATGCACAAGACAGAATTCGTGAACTTAACTCAGATCTTAAAAAGTTTGCAGACAGCACAGAAGATGTTACATTTGTTAACATTCATTCTGAATTCTATGATGAATCAACTGGCTACTGCAAAACAGGTCTTACATTTGACGGACTTCATCCAAATCTTACTGGATATTCATTAATTGCTAATGTACTAAACCCTTATCTTAATGGCTTAAATATGACAATATATTATCAGACACGATATGATAATAGTCAAATTCGTTTTATTGCAGAGGTTAACAATGAAGCTGCTAAGGCAGCAGCTGAAGCAATCGAGGAAACTCTGGTTGCAAAGAACGATAATCTTAATGCTTTTGAATCAGCTTATGGACAGAAGATTATAACAAAAGGATACAAATCATTGATTGCCAATGGAAAAACGATTACAGCTCCTGAAGGCAAATGTTATTTAATTTCAACTACTGTTTCCGGTATTGAAGAAGGCGATAAAGTTAAGGGCTTGTTCACGTTGGATGGAACAAGTACTTTTAGAGAAGCCAACTTCGGTTCAAGCAAACCTGCAGACGGTGCACTTTGGGAAGGCTCCGCAGATACAGGAAGTTGGGAAAACAATATTGATCTTGGTATAACAAACATTCCAAATGCTGAAGAAGGCGGCGTGCTCACAATTGAGTATATAAGTACTGCATCACGTGGAAGATCAAAGCTTCAGGTTATTACTTCCACATCACCTTGGACAACATTGTCAGTAGGCGGTGCAGATACATTCAGCACAAGCGGCGGAAAGCTTGAGATAGTTCTTACAGCAGACGCAGCAAAGCAGTTGGTTAATGCGACTTCAATACTTGTTGGAGGTCAGGCAGCTATAATAACAAGAGTATCTTATACAGCTCCGGGCGATGTTGTGAAGCCTGAGTTACCTGAGCTTGGTCCATTGCCTGAAGGCGCAGTCGAGCTTTGGACGGGAGCCGGAGATGTTGGTGTCTGGGGAACTGCAATTAAGCTTGATGGTTTAGAGAATATACCAACAGCTAAGGCAGGAGATAAATTTGTTATTGAGTATTTCGCAACCGGAGCAGAAACTCAGCTTGCACCTGCCGTACAACTCGGTGAAGAATGGACATGGACACAAATGAAATCAGCAGAGGGCAATACTTGGTTTGACGCAGCGAACGGAAAACTTGAGATAGTTCTCAATGCAGAACAGGCTGACTTGCTTGTTAATTCAAAACAATTACATATAGGCGGTAAGAATGCTATCATAATGAGAGTTTCTTATATTCAGTCAACAGGTGGCAATCCAGACGATTCTTCCGAAAGTAAACCTGATGATTCTTCACAGGCGCCAGTACCGGAAGGTTCTACCGTAATCTGGGAAGGAAATGTAACGCTCAGCAAATGGGGTGAGGTTGGTATTGGTGTAACTAATATTCCTTATGCTCAGGCAGGCGGTGTAATTACATTTGATTACACAACAGCTGCAGATGCACAGTTTAATCTTGCAGTCGGCACAAAAGCTATCGGCGGTAAATATTTGCAGGCTAAGGCATCTAAAACAACAATTAGTCTTACTCTTACAGAAGAAACAGCTAAACAGCTGGTTACAGCAACAAGTGTAAAACTTAAAGGTAATAAAGGTACAGTGACAAGAATTATCTACACTCCCCCTAAAGTATAATAATTATTAAAAAATTTAAAAGGAGGTAATCATAATGAAAAAATACGAAAAACCATCAGCTGCAATTTCAAAG
>CAMWVM010000153.1 GCA_947177715.1 uncultured Ruminococcus sp. | reverse complement strand
CCCGTGGGACACTACAAACGGGGTGTTGACACGCAGAACGGCATAGCGCAGGCGTTAAAGGAAATGGGTTTCGGTGACGGCAAGGACGCCATTGCAAGGTGGCGAAAGTCCGAATGTGACGTACTGAAAGAGATTTGCGGACGGTACGGCATAACGATTTCCGAACCGCAAAAATCGCGGGGTACTATGGCGGTCGAGGATTACAAGGAAGTCAAACGGTTAGAATGTAAGCTTACTCACCTAAGTGAATTGAGCAATGCGGCGGACGGCGCGGAAATTCCACATAAAAAATCTCTTTTGGGAAAAGGGAAAGTAGTTGTCAGTACCGAGGATTTTGAAAAGGTGGAGACCGAAAAGAAAGTAGCCGCCGTACAGCTTAAAACGGCTGAAATTCAGACGGAGAAAGCGATTGAGGCGGCAAGAAAAAATCAGGAATATGCGGAATACTTGGACGTTCGGGAAAAGGAAATTATCGAGAATAAGAAATTAGCGGAAGAAAGGTTTGACAAGGCGACAAACTTACTTAACAGGCAGACGAACATTAACAAAATCCTTGTGGATACAGAAAAGGAGCGTGATATTTACAAACGTGAAATGGATCGGATAAAATACTTACAGCTTGAAATTCAAGATTTGAAAAACGATGCAGAAAAGTGGAGAAGCGAATGCAGCAACAAAAATCACGAAATTACTGCTCTTAATGCCGAAATAACAAGGCAGTCCGAGAAAATAAACTACTTGCAGAAGCTTTACAACTGGGTTTATGACATTGCTAAATATGCTTGTCAGAAGCTTAAAATTGACGTTGAGAATGCGATAAAAAGGAGGTCTGAGGGTTACAGGACTACATACATTTTCGGCGATGATAAGAAACGGAGCCGATAGGACAGAAAGGGGCGACTTATTGAGAAGATACTATGAAAACGCAACATATAATGCCGCTTTTGAACGCTGTATAGATATAATGACTCAAATGATTCAGAAATACGGCGAAAAAGTATTGGAGTTACAAGAAAATCAATCCCGAACAGACGATAATTTATCATTAAAAAATATGATAATGCCTAAAAATCCAAAAGCTGCATAAAAATCAAAATTATACGTTGCATATTTGCTAACAATATGTTATAATAAATATGCAACGTGTGTTTTATTGCGTTATATCATAGCGGAAAGGAGTTCGGTATCAGTGAAAAAGCCGACCAAATGTTATATTTATACAAGAGTATCGACTTCTATGCAGGTAGACGGTTACAGTTTGGACGCTCAACGTGAAAAGCTGCGCCGATATGCTGAATATGAGGGAATGACTGTTGCCGATGAATATTCGGACGAAGGATTTTCGGGCAAGAATATTCAGGGCAGACTGGAATTTCAGCGTATGCTTAACGATATTCAAAACGGCAAAGACGGAGTGGAATATGTACTTGTGTTTAAGCTGTCCCGATTTGGCAGAAACGCCGCTGATGTTCTGAACTCCCTACAGCTTATGCAGGATTTTGGCGTTAATCTGATTTGCGTTGAGGACGGTATTGACAGCTCCAAGGAGTCCGGTAAGCTTATGATTTCCGTTCTGTCCGCCGTTGCCGAAATCGAGCGTGAAAATATTCGTACTCAAACTATGGCGGGACGTGAACAGAAAGCCCGTGAGGGCAAGTGGAACGGCGGTTTTGCGCCATATGGCTACCGGCTTGAAAACGGTCAGCTCTTTATTGCAGATGATGAGGTGAAAGTAATAAAAACTATCTTTGACCGTTATATTCATACCAACGACGGTATAAACGGTGTAGCAAAATATCTGAATGATAACGGATATGTTAAAAAGCTTCGGCAGAACGGTACTATCCCGGGATTTTCTGCAAATTTCGTTAAGGACGTTCTTGATAATTCCGTTTATATGGGAAAAATCGCATATGGCAGACGAAAAACAGAAAAGAAGCTGGGTACGCGAAATGAAATGCGCGTTGTTGAACAATTGGAATTTCCCATTTATGACGTCAGCACGAGGCTGTTATTTCGGAGGAAGATTGGCGGCTTGCCCAAGAAAAACGGAAATCCAATATATACAGACGCGAGAAAATAAATAATCCCGAACACGCGCATATTTTATCGGGTATTCTGAAATGTCCTTGCTGCGGGAAAAGCTTGTACGGAAATATATCAAAGGCGCACAGCAAAGACAATAAAACTCGATACTATTATTATTGCAAGAATACGGTTACACCAACGGGACATAGCTGTACTTTCCGCACTAATATTGAGCAGACCGAGCTTAACCGAATGGTAGCCGATATTATCTCTGCTATGGTCAAGGAGCCTCGTTTCTCGGAGGCGATAAAAGAGAAAATCGGTACTGCCGTTGATACCGCCGAAATGGAAAATCACCTTGAAGCGTTGCAAACCAAGCTTCGCAAAACATTCGGGGTTAAATCTCGGTTAGAACGTCAGATAGACGAGCTTGATATTGACGACCCGTATTATGACAAAAAGTTATTGGACTTACAGCGGCGTTATGATGAGCAATACGGTAAAATTGAGGAAATTGAAATCCAAATTCTCAATGTTCAGGAGCAGATAAACAGCATACGGCAAGAGAAAATTTCGGGTGACAGTATCTATCAGCTTTTATTGGTATTCGACAAGGTTTACAATTCCGCTTCCGAATCCGAGCAAAAGGAGTTTATGAAAGCCTTTATAGAGAAAATAGAACTGTTCCCTCAAAAGCGTGAGGACGGCTGCTGGATAAAGAATATAGTTTTTAACTTTCCGGTTCCCGTGGGTGGCACGGAAATGAAAGAACTGCCCTTGGAATATATTACAACTCTTGAGTGTGTCGTGTTGATGTCAAGGGTGGAGAAATGAAATAGCGGAAAAGAGCAGAAAACAAGGGGTTTCCGGGAGCCTGGACAGTTTGGAAAAATTGTTCCGGCTCCCGGATTTTTTGTTTGTTGTATTATGCGGAAATATATCCACTGCTTTTTGGGTGGGATAGTTGAGTTGACAGGTTAGATATAGGGTATGTTGTGGAGATAGGATTGTTAAAAGGGGTGTTGAGTTGACAGAATAATTATATAAAACATTTAAACATAAATTGTTTTTGACTTGAGATAATGTTAGCTGTATTGATCAAGTAATTTTCTGGCAGAAGCAAGAATGAATTCCCGAATTTCCAAAGGTTCTATTACCAGTGCCTCATCTCCCAGGCTCATGAAAAAATTGCTGACAAAATTTAAATCTGCTTTATCTATTGTTGTATCAATAAAACCACCTGTGGTATCAGAATTATACTGGATATTTGTTTCAAAATATGGATTATCCTTACAACGTACAATTCCATTTTCTGAAAGTTTTACATATAAATGAACGGGATCTTTAATTTTATAGGAATATAAAATATCATTTAATGTTTCTGTTATTGGTTCAAAATTTCCCTCTGCGTCTTCAACTTCTATGATACGATCTGCACGAAATAAACGTATAGTTTGTTTACCATAATCAAAGGCAGGTACATACCATATATTGTCATTTGCATAAACGCCAATAGGATAAATTATCCTGTCAGTAAGTTTTCCCTGCGATTGATATTGGATTTTTATAACCTTTTTTGGGGCTGCTTTTTGTATTAGATTTTTTAACTGAGGTGTTTCAATTTCTCTTTTTCGATGCCAAAAAGCTAATGTTGATTTTAGATTTTCTATTTGTGGTTTTGCGTCTGCTGGAAGTCCTAAAAAGAGTTTACGGGAAACAGAGGCAATATCCACTTCAAATGGAAGTGATTTATAATATTGCAGGGATTGAAAAGCAAAGAAAATTGCAAGTGCTTCATCTTCACTAAATATAAGCGATGGCAGCATCCGATTTGATAAAACACGGTATCCACCATTGCGGCCAGGTTCTGTATATAAGGGAATCCCCATAGCATCTAACTCCAAGAGATATCTATGTGCTGTCCGTACTGAAATACCGAATTCTTTTGCTACATCGTTTGCTGTAAATCTTCTTTTCATATTAACATATACAATCAGATCGAAAAGTTTTTGCGGTTTGCTCATTTTGTTCTCCTAACCATGACATGTTTTGTCATGGTTTTATTATATAATAGATATCAGGAAATGTCAAGATGGGAGGGCCTATATGGGTGAAGATACCGTGAGGGCGAATCCAAACTTAAGGGAAACGGCAGAAGCGTTCCTGCACTTTCTGTCCTTAAAACCCCGCTCCGTGACGGCGATACGGAACGTCCGGATGATGAAGCCTATGCGAATTCCTATTTTGTCAATGCCAACAGCTCCACTGCTCCTGGCATCGTTGACGCAGACAGACAGCCGATCATCGATCATTCAGAAGTTTACAGCGGCGTGTACGGCAGGGCAAGCATCAACTTTTATGCATTCAATTCTAACGGCAATAAGGGAATCGCCTGCGGCCTGAACAATCTGCAGAAGATCCGTGACGGCGAGCCTTTGGGCGGCAAGTCCCGTGCGGAGGATGACTTTGCAGATGAGGATGAAGAGGATTTCCTGTCCTGACAGCATAACAGGGAAATACAGCCACGGGGTGGCGGGCGTTCTGCCTGCCGCCCTTAAGGCAGTGAAAGGAGCTGGTGGAATTGAAAACTTTATCACTGGACTTGGAAACATTCTCTGATGTGGATCTATCCAAATGTGGAGTTTATAAATATGCTTCCTCCCCCGCTTTTGAGATTCTATTGTTTGGATACAGTGTGGACTG
>CAMWVM010000152.1 GCA_947177715.1 uncultured Ruminococcus sp. | reverse complement strand
TTAAAATACAATGTATCACGCATACCGGGCGGCATTTGATCAATAAAGCAAAAAATACACTTATTTGAACATGATCTTTTTTCGTCCATCAGAAATGATGTAAACTCCATTCCCAAGTCGTCATATTCCGACTTGACAACAGTCTTTTTTAATAATTTGCCTTTACGTTCAATTATTAATTCAATTTTATCCTCCGAAGAATAAAACATATAGTCAAGTACGTCTGTAATTTCGTGTCCATTTACAGAAATAAGAATATCGTTGGATTTAATTTTTGCACGATGAGCAGGGCTGTGCTTCACAATCCCTGTTATTTTTACCGCCATAAAAACAATATCCTTTCTGAGATCGTATTTTAATTATTATCTTTTTAATTATATATATACATACAAAAAGCAGAGAAGAACGAGTCCTCCTCTGCCCTTAAGCCAAGCCATTTGAATAGCAGAGGTAAAACCGCTATTCCATCAACAGCTGATAATCAAAAATTAAGCTTCCTTTTTGATTACTTCTACACCCTTATAATATCCGCAATTTTTGCAAACCTTGTGAGGAGCTGTAAGCTCACCACAGTTTGAGCATCTGCAGAGTGCTGGTGCGTCTAATTTCCATACTGCTGAACGTCTTTTATCACGTCTTGCTTTGGAAACTTTTCTCTTTGGTACTGCCATTTGGGCACCTCCTCTTTAGATAATAGATTAATTGCTATTCAGGAACAGTTACATTCGCCTTCATTCAAATCTTGTCCGCAAACGTAACACAAGCCCCTGCAGTCTTCCCTGCAAAGAATCTTTGTAGGCAGCTGTAACAACAAATCTGAAATAGCTAATTCATTTAAATCAAGAGTATTATCTTTGCACACTATATACTCATCATTATCTGTATTAGTGCTTTGAATCAGAATATGTTCAAATTTATACTCATACTCTCGACTAAAATCTTTAAGACATCTGTCACAAGAAAGGTTCATTGAAAACTTAGTGACATAAGCAAGCGTTACAACACCTGCACGATTTTCAATCTTACCCTTAATTGCAATAAGTGAGGAAAATGACCTTGAAACGGATAAGTCAGATAAATCCTCTGGATTAATAGAAAAATCGAGATTTTTTATCTCTCCATCAATATCAAACAGTTGTTTTAACTGTAAAATCATTATTCACACCTCAAACATCATAAATTTAATTATAACCTTTATAATAAAATTTGTCAATACTTTTTCAATATTATTTATAATTATTTAATGAATGCTTTAACTTTAGCTGGAAGCTCATCAGGGTCAGCAGATACTGTAAATACTATTTTAACATCCTTAGCAAGCATTGCAACCTTTTCAATCATGCTTCCAAAAGCCTCATAATCTCTGCCGCCGATTCTTAAGATACCGTCAACAAAAATTTCCTGAATATCATAGTTGCCAGCAAGAACTCCTGCTACAAAACCATAGAAAGCATCATAGCTATTGATGCCATATTCCTCAGCGTCAACAAGTCTTACTTTATGTGGAAGATCATAAGTAAGCTTCATTCCTCTTTCAATACAAACTACATTGCCTGTTGCATTTTTTACTGATGCTTCAATAGCGTCAACCAAAATCTTAGTTTTTCCTGTTCCTTTTTTTCCGGGAATCAAATTAATCATAATAAACTCCATTCCGTCCGTTAGGACTTTTTATTTCAATATATTAATTATTTAATTTTTGCTTCAAGTTCAGTTTTCTGTGACTCATAACCAGGTTTGCCAAGGAGAGCAAACATATTCTTCTTATAGCTCTCGACACCTGGCTGATTAAATGGATTTACGCCAAGCATATATCCTGAAATTGCACATGCTTTTTCAAAGAAATACACAATCTCGCCGAAATTTTCCTCATCAAGCTTATCCACTTCAAGCACTATATTGGGAACACCGCCCTCAGTATGAGCAAGAACTGTACCCTGGAAAGCTTTTTTATTTACAACAGACATATTTTGATTTGTTAAGAAATTAAGACCATCAAGATTATCTTTATCATCCTCAAGGAACAAATCCTGCTTTGGTTCTTGGATATCGACAACCGTTTCAAACATCACTCTTGAACCATCCTGAACAAACTGTCCCAAAGAATGCAAATCTGTTGAAAATGTTGCTGATGATGGGAAAATTCCCTTTAAGTCTTTTCCTTCGCTTTCACCATAGAGCTGTTTCCACCACTCAGCCATCATTGTAAAGCTTGGATCATAAGAAACAAGCATTTCAATGCTTTTACCCTTATTATAGAGTATATTTCTTAATGCGGCATAAGTATAGCAATCATTTCCGTCATCAGCTGAATACTTATCCTTAGCTGCTTTAGCGCCAGCCATTATTTTATCAATATCGCAGCCTGCTACGGCAATCGGCAAAAGACCAACAGCTGTAAGAACAGAAAACCGTCCTCCGATATCATCTGCAATAACGAAAGTTTCATAGCCTTCAGTATCAGAAAGTTCCTTTAAAGTTCCTCTTGCTTTATCGGTAGTAGCAAATATTCTTGACTTTGCTTCTTCTTTTCCGTATTTATCCTCAACAAGTTTTTTAAAGATTCTGAATGCCAAAGCAGGTTCTGTAGTAGTACCTGATTTAGAAATAACATTCACACATATATCTTTTCCTTCACAAATTGAAAGGATTTCGTTCAAATAAGTCGGACTGATATTATTTCCTACGAAATATATATCGGGAGTATCCTTTTTCAAATTATTATAAAAAGGTGATTTGAGCAACTCAATAGCAGCTCTTGCTCCGAGATATGAACCGCCGATTCCTATAACGATAAGAACATCAGCTTTGTCCTTAATTTTTTGAGCAGCCTTTTTTATTCTTTCAAACTCTTCTTTGTCATAATCCTCAGGAAGGTTGACCCAACCAAGAAAATCATTTCCTAAACCACTTCTGGAATCTAAAGTTTTATGTGCTGCAGAAACCATAGGAGCAATAGCATCAAGCTCATGTGGCTGTATAAAAGGTTCAAGATATTTAGCATTTAATTTTATAGCCATATCAATCAATTCCTTTCTATATTTTCTATGATAAATTATACTATATTTTTCTGAACATTTCAAGCAATTTAATCTTACATCGCAAGTTTTGTGCAATTTCACCAAAGCTTAACGTATTCACTTAAACAGATTCAACAAAATTCGTTTAAAAGAAAACAAGAAAGAATTTTGTTTGATATCATCTTTAACAACGATTTTTCCTTTTAGAATTTCATTTTCTCCATTTAAAAAAACTATTTCTCCAACAGCGCAGTTTTTCGATGCAGGAGCTTCGATAGTTTCTTCTCTTTCATACTTACAGCTAATCTGAGAATAGGTACCTCTTGGGATCACAATATTCGTAAGATCTTTAACCATAACTTCTGATTCGAGCTGTTCTCCGCCTTTGACTTTAATATTTTCAAGAGCCTTTTCGTCGATTTCGGGTTCATAGATTTCATAATTAGCAAAAGCATAATCTAACAAGCTTTTTACATCATTAAATTTACTGTCATCATTATTGCTTTTTAAAACAACTGCACACAATGACATGTTAGATCTTTGGGCTGCAGCAATCAAACACTCGCCGGATTCTTTTGATGCACAGGACTTTACCCCTTTTATTCCTTTATAGGTTCTTATTAGCCGATTGGTACTAACAAGCTCCACGGCATCATTTCTAATATTAGTCATCCAAGTTGTAAAATATGGAGTTAACTCATCGAACTTTAAAATTTCTGCTGAAAGAAGCGCCAAATCATAGGCTGTTGAAACTGTTTTTTCACTTATACCTGTACAATCAGCAAAATATGTATTATTCATGCCAAGACTTTTAGCTTTTTTATTCATAAGCTCAACAAATTCTTGCTCGGTGCCGCTTATTTTTTCAGCAAGGGCTGTACAGCCATCGTTTGCATTACCTATGGTTATAGATTTTAATAGCTCGTCAACTGTAATGGTTTCTCCCACGTCAAGCCAAATTTGAGGTGCTCCTTTGGAATTAGCATTCACCGAAACTGTTGCTTTATCCTGAAAATTCAGTTTACCTTGATTTATTTTTTCTTCTGCAAGAAGTATTGTCATTAATTTTGCAAGGTGTGAGGCGCTCACCTTCTCGTCAGAATTTTTTTCAGCAATAACAGTACCAGTAGAAATTTCAACCAATATCGCAGATTCGGCAGTAACTTCATTCATTACGGAATTGTCAGAAATAATAGTTGCTTGTGCAGTTTGTGCACGAGTATGTACAGTTCCGTCTGCTGATACGCTTATTGGTCTAATTAACGTAATTATACTGCATGCAAAAACAATAAAAGCTTTTTTTATATTCATAATAGCCCTCCTGATAATAACCAAAATACGAAACATGATATTTGATATTTAATATTATTCAGCAAGTCCTAAAAATAGAAATAAATTAAAAACAGATCAGATAATTTGCATTGTTCAGATTAAAACTATCAATAATATAATTTACGGCATAACACACAGTCAATCTTGATGTTTTATAATGAAAAATGCAGCAAAGGCATTATCCTTTACTGCATAAAACTTATATTTTATTTAAAACCACCACAGTTTCAATTCCTGTTGTATGAGGAAACATATCGACAGGTTGAATTGTTTTTGCTTTAAACCCGATTTTCTTAAGTAATCGTAAATCCCTTTCCAATGCTGTCTCTTATGCTACGCTCCGAGCCAACGAGACTCCTGAGAATCTCGTATTCCGTCTTCTG
>CAMWVM010000151.1 GCA_947177715.1 uncultured Ruminococcus sp. | reverse complement strand
GAGATTGTACTCCTACTAAAAACATAATGTCCCCCGCCTCTATAGGCGGGGGACATCTTGCCTAAGTTATACTTTTTTATTTTTTCAATGCAGCAATAGATTCTTCGATCTTAGCCATTTTTTCTTGTGCCTTGGCAAGCTTAGCTTTTTCTGCTTCAATTAGCTTTTCAGGTGCTTTGGCAAGGAATCCTTGATTGTTCAACTTGCCGTTTAAGAAATCGAGGTCTTTTTGAACAGCTTTCTTCTCTTTATTAAGACGAGCCATTTCCTTTTCCACGTCAATAATATCAGCAAGAGGAATAAAAATTCTTGCACAGTCAGTAACTACTGTTACCGAATCTGGAATATCCCACTTATCGGCAATATCAACTTCTGAAGCGGAAGCAAGTCTTTCAAAGAACATTACACCTGATTGGAAAATATCCTGTTCAGCAGTTTCGATATAAACCTTAGCCTTTACAGACGGCGGAACATTCATTCCATTTCTTGTAGCACGGATTCCTTTGATTGCTTCAATTATCTTTTCGAATTTAACTTCATCATCATTAAATGACAATGCCTCATCATAAACAGGGAAGTCATTAAGCATAATTGCTGTTCCGTCGTTTACGAGAGCCTGCCAGATTTCTTCTGTAATATAAGGCATAAATGGGTGAAGCAATTTGAGCATACCTTTCATTACCCATACAAGGACCGTCTGAGCAGTTAATGCTGTATCACCGCCTGCTGCAATTCTTGGTTTTGTAAGTTCAATATACCAATCGCAGTATACGTCCCAAATGAAGTCGTAAAGATTCTGAACGGCAACTCCCAGTTCAAATTTAGCAAGGTTTTCGTTTACTACCTTTGAAAGTGTATTGAATTTTGAAATAATCCACTTATCCTCAATATTAAGGTTTTCAGGAAGCTTATCAGCCTTAAAATCATCAGGCAGATTCATCATGATAAATCTTGAAGCATTCCATACTTTGTTTGCAAAGTTACGGCTTGCCTTAACTTTTTCCTCAATGAAACGCATATCATTTCCAGGTGAGTTTCCTGTTGCAAGCATGAATCTTAGTGCATCTGCACCATAGTTGGCAATAACCTCAAGAGGATCAATACCGTTTCCTAAAGATTTTGACATCTTTCTGCCCTGAGAATCTCTAACAAGTCCATGAATGAGAATTGTATCAAAAGGTTTTTTGTCCATGTTTTCAAGACCTGCAACAATCATTCTTGAAACCCAAAAAGTAATAATATCGTATCCGGTTACAAGAGTACTTGTAGGATAGAAATAATTCAAATCTTCATTTTTATCAGGCCAGCCCAGCGTTGTAAAAGGCCACAAAGCTGATGAGAACCAAGTATCAAGTGTATCAGGATCTTGCCTCATTGACTTGCCGCACTTCGGACATACAGCACTGTCATCTTTCGTTACAACCATTTCTCCGCAGTCGTCGCAGTAGAACGCAGGAATTTGATGTCCCCACCAAAGCTGTCTGGAAACACACCAGTCACGAATGTCGTTCATCCAATTAAAATAGTTCTTTTCAAAACGCTTTGGAACAAATTTAATATCACCATCTTCAACTGCTTTAATTGCAGGCTTTGCAAGGTCAGCCATTTTTACAAACCACTGAAGGGAAACCCTTGGTTCAATGGTAGTTCCACATCTATAGCAAGTACCGACATTATGAGTGTGATCCTCGATCTTAACCAAGAATCCGCCCTGTTCCAAATCTTCAACGATTTTCTTTCTTGCTTCGTATCTGTCAAGTCCTGCATATTCAGGATAGTCATCGACAATTTTAGCGTCATCGGTCATTACGTTTATTATAGGCAAATCATGTCTTGCGCCAACTTCAAAGTCGTTAGGGTCATGTGCAGGAGTAATCTTAACAACACCTGTACCAAATTCCATATCAACATAGCTGTCGGCAACAACAGGAATTTCACGTCCAACCAAAGGCAGAGTAACAGTTTTTCCTATAATGTTCTGATATCTCTCGTCCTTTGGATTTACTGCTACAGCAGTATCTCCCAAAAGTGTTTCAGGACGTGTGGTAGCAAGCTCAACATAACCCGAACCGTCAGTAAGAGGATATCTTAGATGCCAAAAGTGTCCAGCTTGATCTTCATATTCAACTTCAGCATTGGAAATTGACGTACAGCAGTGAGGACACCAGTTGATAATTCTCTCTCCTCTGTAAATAAGCCCTTTTTCATAGTATTTTACAAATACTTCTTTTACAGCCTTTGAACAGCCCTCATCCATAGTAAAGCGTTCTCTTTCCCAATCGCAGGAAGAACCTAATTTTTTTAGCTGCTCAACAATGCGTCCGCCATACTGTCTTTTCCAGTCCCATGCACGTTCAAGAAATTTTTCTCTTCCCAAATCGTCTTTTGTAAGACCTTCTTTTCTCATTGCTTCAACGATTTTAGCCTCTGTTGCAATGGATGCATGGTCGGTACCTGGAATCCAAAGAGTGCAATATCCGGACATTCTCTTCCAGCGGATAAGAATGTCCTGCAAGGTGTTATCCAATGCGTGTCCCATATGAAGCTGACCTGTGATATTCGGAGGAGGGATTACAATAGTATAAGGTTCCTTTTCAGTATCACGCTCAGCATGAAAGCAGTTGTTGTCAGTCCAGTATTTATAAATTTTGTCCTCAACTTCTGAGGGGTCATAAAGCTTAGAAAGCTCTTTTTTCATTATTAACATTCCTTTCATAAAAATTAATCCCGAAAAGTCATATCATCAGACTCGAACTCCAGGTAATTTTTCAAAAGGAAAGGCAATATAAATGTCAAACTTATTATACATAGCCGTTCATTCCTTTCGAGAAATAATTTTACATTATATTATCGCATATTTAGCTCATATTGTCAAGGTGCATCACTTTGGAAACGTAAAATTATAAAAAACTCTTTCTGTAATCTTGACAAGGAAAGAAATAGCTGTTATAATGTAAAAAATGAATATTGAATTAATATTTGAAATTACGGTTTGAAAGGTTGTCAACCGAGTAGATTAATAGGGAATCCGGTTTGAATCCGGAACAACCGCCATTACTGTATTTGACGCAAGAGAGCATATTTGTCATTGGACTCTGTCTGAGAAGGCTTGCTCATACTGTGGATATTTCCTCAGTTTCATAAGTCAGGAGACCTGCCGTATTTTCATAGGTTTAACATTGTCTTGGGCGATGAAGTGTGCAGCCGATTTATTGATTTAGGTACTTTTGTATTGTTTTCGATTGCTGCATTCAGTTACCCGGAAACAGTGTTGTGCTGTAAATAATTAAATCGTTATGCACTTTTGTCGTTTCGGCAAAGGTGTTTTTTGTTTTTAGCCGAAAGGCTTTATATAAATAAAATTAAATGGAGGTTTTCGAATGAAAAAACTAAACAAAATTATATCTTGCGTGATGGCGGTAATGATGATTATTACCGTACTTCCTTTAGGAGCGTTTGCGATTGATTCTGGGAATGACAAGAGTTCTGTCACCGTTTACCTGACTGTCAGTGACGATGGTTATTTTGTGAATGGAAATGACGATGCTCAGACTGTTATGGCAAGGGTTCCAATCACAGTTGATTACTTTGATCTTGCAAACTACAATCTTGAGCAATATTATCGTTATGAAACTGATAGCTTTGAAAACGGAGGAGGATACATAAGTGATATCGTTGTTGAGCGGCCTACGGTTCTTCATCTTCTTATAACAGCTCTTGAGAAATATTATCTCGGCGGAGAAAAGCTTGAAGTTAATTCTGATGCGTTAAATATTTCAGGCGGTGCTACTTCAATGTTCATGATGAATTTCTGGGGGCACGACTATAACCTTATGTATCTTGTTGATCACAGCTATCCTCTTATGGCTGAAGGCTGGGGTGCAACAGCAGACTATATTCTTCTTGAAGAAGGAATGGAAATAGATATTGGTATGTTTTCAAATTACAATTTCTATTTTCAAGGCGGATTTGCATTTTTTGATCAGACTGAATATAATGTTTCTGTTGGAGAAGAAGTTACATTCAATACAATGAAAGCTAATACAGATATGTACTCCTCTGATTTGGGAGGCGATCCAGTGGCTTTTCCTGGACTTTACACTTCTGTATCAAATGAAAACTGGTTTGAAATTGCTGATTTGACTGATGATGCAGCAGATAATGGAGAATTCTCATATGTCTTTAATAAGCCTGGTAAATATTACGTTACTGCGATTGATCCTTATGCAGGCGATCCTGACGAAAGCTGCGTTGCTCCTGCAATTGCAGTAGTTAATGTTAATGATAATACAAACAAAAAGTTGGAGGGCAGCATTTATTATCAGCTGAAAACAAACGATACAGAACAAATGCGATTTATCGCAGAAATCAATGAAGAAGATATTCGTGCTGCAAACTCAGCAGAAATCTGCATTTCAGTAGATGACAGCAGTTATAATGTAAGCATAAACAAAGCCTATAAATCTTTGTATGCAAATGGAAAAGTTGTTACGGCGGGTGAAGGGAAATGCTTCATTGTTTCACCAACGATAACAGGATATGACAGTGATTCTCAAATAAAAGCTGAAGTGTCATTAGATAACTTTGATAACGGAATCAGCAGAATAATAAAATTAGGTCAATAATTTCAAAGGCATCCTGACGGATGTCTTTTTTTATTTTAGTGAGAAAATAACTTTGTAATGTTTCTGCAAAATTAATCTTAAATTTTTGCAGTCTATAGTGTACAATGTAAATGA
>CAMWVM010000150.1 GCA_947177715.1 uncultured Ruminococcus sp. | reverse complement strand
TATGTTTATAAGATACAGTGATTGGCTGCTTAATCAAATGGAGTGGGTCGTTGCTTCAATGCATGGTGAAGTGATAAAACCTGATACAAAAGATAATATAACAAAGGCATATATTAATTTATGCAAAAATCCTCATGTTGATGTTATTGGTCATTGTACTGGAGATATGTTTTATTTTGATTATGAAACAGGCGTTAAAGCATTTAAAGAATATGGTAAATTAATAGAAATAAATGAAAGCTCAATTATAAATAAAAAGGGTTCAAGAAAAAATTGTTATGAGCTTTTGAAGCTTTGCAAAAAATATGAAGTCCCTGTGGTTGTGGATTCTGATAGCCATTTTTGTCAGAATATTGGACAAACCCCCAATGCACTTCAGATCATAAATGAGATTGATTTTCCGGAAAGACTAATTGTTAATACTGATTGGAATAAGCTAAGGGAGTTTATTCTAAATAAGAGAAAAAAACTTGATATTTAAATCATTTTAATTAAAACGAAAGGCTTGATTTGTTTAATGAAAATTCAAGATATCTGTAATTTGGCAGAACAGAATAACTGTAAGGTTATGTATAATAAAATGCTGAAGGAATATACTTCTTTTAAAATCGGCGGTGTGTGTCCTGCAATAATTGAGGTGAATTCATCAGATTCACTTTCAAGTCTTGTAAAAGCTTGTGTTGATAATGGTATAAAATATCTTGTGATCGGAAAAGGTTCTAATATGCTTTGCGACGATAAAGGATTCGGAGGAATTGTTTTTCATATTGGAAATGATTTTTCTGAAATCAAACTGCATGATAGCGGAGTTATTGAAGTGGAAGCAGGATGCAGTCTTATAAAACTATGTAAGTTTGCTCTGGACAATTCTCTGACAGGATTAGAATTTGCCTATGGTATTCCCGGAACTGTCGGAGGCGCAATTTATATGAATGCAGGGGCTTATGGCGGTGAAATAAAGGATGTACTTCAATCAGCAGAGTTTTTGGATTTAACAGGTAAAATCGGTACATATTCAATAGATGAAATGAATTTATCTTATCGCCGCAGTATTTTTCAAAGCAATAATTATATAATTACAAAAGGCTTTTTTAAGCTTGAAAAAGGTATTAAAGCTGATATAGAATCTAAAATGACAGATCTCATGAACAGAAGAAAAAATAAACAACCGCTTGAATACCCTAATGCAGGTTCAACGTTTAAACGACCCGAAGGTCAGTTTGCAGGTAAACTTATTCAGGATTGTGGACTTAAAGGCTATTCATTCGGAGGAGCAATGGTGTCTGAAAAGCATAGCGGTTTTGTAATTAATTATGATAACGCTACATGTGAGGACGTAAAACAAGTCATTGAGCATGTCCAGAAAACTGTTGTGGATAAAACGGGATATTTTCTTGATTGTGAAGTAAAAATAATTCCTTATTAATGATTAAAAAGGAGGAAAATCGAATGCAGTTCATAATAGTAACAGGAATGTCAGGTTCGGGTAAGTCTACCGCTGTCAACGTGTTAGAAGATATCGGATACTATTGTATTGATAATATGCCTCCCGAGCTTATAAGTAAGTTTGCTGATATATGTGCTCAGTCAGACGGAAAAATTGATAAGGTTGCATTTGTTGTGGATGTAAGAGGCGGAGATCTGTTTCTTAAGCTCCAGGATACTGTTTCTTCACTCAAGTCAGAACATATTAATTTAAAAATACTGTTTCTCGATTCAGCTGATGATGTTATTGTAAGACGATATAAGGAAACAAGAAGAAAGCACCCTCTTGATGAGGTTTCTTACGGTAATATTAGAAAAGCAATTTCAACAGAACGTGAAATTCTTGTGCCTATTAAAGCTGCTTCTGATTATTATATAGATACTTCCAATACGTCAACATCACAGTTCCGTGAAAGAATGTATTCAATTTTTCTTGAAAACAACGATTATATGCATATAGATATCCGTTCATTCGGATTTAAGTTTGGACCATTGGCAGAGGGCGATTTGATATTTGACGTCAGATGTCTTCCAAATCCGTTTTATATTCCTGAGCTTAAAGAGAAAACAGGTCTTGACACTGAGGTTTCAAGCTATGTAATGAAATTTGATGAAGCGAAGGAATTGTGTATAAAGCTTACAGATTTGCTTGATTTCCTTATACCGCTTTATGAAAAAGAAGGCAAATCTCAGTTGGTTGTTGCTTTTGGCTGTACAGGTGGAAAGCATAGAAGCGTTACTTTTGCCGAAGCTATAGCAAAGCATTTAAAGGATAATAATTATAAGGTGAGAATTGCTCACAGAGATATAGAAAAGCGTTAATTTGAAGGAGAAAGAATTAATGGAAATGTCCTTTTCCTATAAGGTGAAAGAGGAAATAATAAGTAAAATTAATACAAAGCCTAAGGCGGACGTATGCCTAATGGGTATACTTACTTTCTGCAACACCCTTAGTTCTGAGGAAATTACGTTTCTTACAGAACATAAGTCTGTTGCAGACTTTTTTCAATTAAATGTAAATCGAATCTGTGAGAATGAAAATTCAGTATCAGTTTCAGAAACAATAAAGAAAAATGATGTGATACTCTATAATTTGAGTGTGTGCGGCGTGGAAAACAGATTATTACTTCTTGAGTATTTTCGTATGGATTCCAGCAGACGTCTTATTCCTGAAGACTTACCCAAAGAAAAATTTTATCCACAGCTTATATCGGGGATTTTTTTAGCTTGCGGTTCAGTGAATAATCCTGAAAAGAAATATCATCTTGAATTTGTAATGCCTACCTTGGAGCTGTGTAATGATGTGGGAGCTTTAATAATAGATAATTTTAATATTGTTCCTAAGCATACCGAAAGAAAGAATTCTCAGATTGTTTATATAAAAGAATCGGAAAATATAATCGATTTGCTGACAATAATGGGAGCTGTTAATTCATCCTTCGACCTCATAAATATGAAAATATATAAGGATATGCGTAATAAAATAAATCGAGCGGTAAATTGTGATAATGCTAATATAGAAAAATCACTTAAAGCGGCAGAACGTCAGATCGCAGATATTGAGCTTATTGATGAAACAGTTGGACTTTCTTCTTTGCCCGATAATCTACAGGAAATGGCGAGGGTAAGATATAACAACCCTGATTATAATTTGAAAGAACTTGGACAAGCTCTTAATCCTCCGATTTCTCGTTCCGGCGCTAACCATAGACTTGCTAAACTTGCTGAAATAGCGGAAGAAATTCGTTCAAAAAAATAGCTTCAATTAAGAGGACTTTGTTATGATTGATTTTGTTCATCTTCATGTTCATAGTGAATATTCGCTTCTTGACGGTGCTTGCCGAATTAAGGAGCTTGTTTCGCATGTAAAAAATATAGGACAAACTGCATGTGCCGTTACAGATCATGGAAATATGTTTGCCGCTGTGGAATTTTATAATGAATGCAAAGCTCAGGGAATAAAACCGATAATCGGCTGTGAGGTGTATGTCGCTCCCAGAACACGTCATGATAAGGTCAATAAAATTGATTCATCACCATATCACCTTGTATTGCTGTGTAAAAATAATTTAGGATATCAAAATCTAATAAAAATGGTTTCCTTAGGGTATATTGAAGGCTTCTATAACCGTCCAAGAATTGATTTGGAGCTTTTAGAGAAATATAATGAAGGCTTAATTTGCCTTTCAGCTTGTCTTGCCGGAGAAATCCCAAGAAAGCTTTCTAACGGCGATTATAGCGGAGCAAAGGAAACCGCATTAAAATACTTAAATATATTTGGCGAGGGGAATTATTATATTGAAATTCAAAATCATAAATTTGCAGATCAGCAACGGATTATCCCATCGCTTATTAAGCTTTCACAAGAAACGGGAATACCTCTTGTAGTAACCAATGATGCACATTATATAAAGAAATCAGATGCAAAAGCTCAGCGTGTGTTGGTATGTATTTCTACAGCTACAACCGTTGACGATCCCAATAAACTTGAGTTTCCAACAGAAGAGTTTTATATTAAATCCGGCGAAGAAATGTCACAGCTTTTTCCGTCACAGCCTCAAGCAATTTTTAATACTGTAAAAATTGCAG
This sequence comes from uncultured Ruminococcus sp., assembly GCA_947177715.1. Classification (GTDB taxonomy): domain Bacteria; phylum Bacillota; class Clostridia; order Oscillospirales; family Ruminococcaceae; genus FB2012. The sequence continues at coordinate 682 of CAMWVM010000150.1, read as the reverse complement.
AGCAGTGTAATATAGAATTTGAATTTGGTCAAACCAAATTACCGTATTTCCATATCGAGGGAGTGGATAATAACGAGCGGTTTCTCAGAGATATGTGTAGAGCTGGACTGTATAAAAGATATGGTGAGCCAACTAAGGAAGCCCTTGATAGAATGGAATATGAGCTTTCTGTTATTACGCAAATGGGTTATACAGACTATTACCTGATTGTTTGGGACTTTATAAACTATGCAAAAAAACAAGGTATTCCTGTGGGCTGCGGACGTGGTTCAGGTGCCGGAAGTCTGTGTGCTTACTGCATTGGGATAACCGGTATCGACCCTTTAAAGTATAATCTTCTTTTTGAAAGGTTTTTGAATCCTGAACGTGTGTCAATGCCGGACTTTGATATAGATTTTTGTATGGAAGGCAGACAAAAGGTAATTGATTATGTAGTTAATAAATATGGTTCAGATCATGTTGCACAGATTGTAACTTTTGGAACTCTCGCTGCAAAAGCCGCAGTCAGAGATGTCGCAAGAGCCATGGGTTTGCCCTATCAAACAGGGGATATTGTTGCAAAAGCTATACCCCGAGGGCTTCCGTTATCTTATTCCATAGAAAATATACCTGAAGTAAAAAAACTCTATGAGGGTGATGCAAAAATACATGAGCTGCTTGATACGGCAATTAAAGTAGAGGG
>CAMWVM010000149.1 GCA_947177715.1 uncultured Ruminococcus sp. | reverse complement strand
GTTTTTAGTGGGAGATTCTACTCCTACTAAAAACATAATGGCTCCCGCCGCCACAGCTATCCGAAAGGATAGATTGGAGGCTAGGGGCATCTTGCCTAAGTTATAAAAAATTATTTATAACAATTACTCCTGCAAAAAAAGCAGCAGTAACGGCTAAAGCTAGATAATCCACTGAAGAAGTTTTAAGCTGTTTCATTCGGGTTCTTCCCTCTCCGCCATGATAGCAACGGCACTCCATAGCCAATGCCAGCTCCTCGGCACGTCTAAAAGACGAAACAAAAAGCGGTATCAGGACTGGTATGAGTGCTTTTGCTCTTTGAATGAGAGAGCCTGTTTCCATATCAGCACCTCTTGCTTTTTGGGCTGACATGATTTTATCCGTTTCTTCAATAAGCGTAGGGATAAATCTCAGCGCAATAGTCATCATCATTGCCAACTCATGGACAGGCACTTTTATTTTTTTCAGTGGTGACAGCAATCTCTCAATAGCATCGGTCAGATCAATAGGCGACGTTGTATATGTCAGCAGAGATGATCCAACAATAAGGCAGATTATTCTGACAATCATAAAAATCGCTGTATTAACGCCGTTGTCGGTAACTTTGATAAATCCTGCATGCAGCAGCACATTACCTGTTCTTATGAAAAACAGGTTTAGTATTGCCGTAAAAATAATAATCGGCACAATAGGCTTCAGGCTTTTCAAAATCATTTTTGCAGGTATTTTTGAAACTGCGTAGGTAAAAGCAGTAAAAACTATACCCACAAGAAGTCCCCACATACTGTCTGCCACAAAAAGCATTACTATAAAAACCAAGGTAAGCACTATTTTCACTCTTGAATCCATTCGGTGAATCGGTGACTTACCGGGAAAATACTGTCCAATCGTGATATCCTTTATCAAGGTACATCCTCCTAAAAAACTAATCCTTTTTCAGCTTATCAAGCAACAGCTTCATACCGAAATCCACTGTATAGACGTCATCGTCTAAATCGCAGCCCATAGCTTTAAGACGGTTAAAAACCCGTGTTATCTGTGGAACAGCAAGTCCCATATGCTCAAGCTCCTGTGCTCTGTGAAAAACGTTTACAGGTTTATCATAACAAAAAACCTTAGCGTCATTCATTACGAGGATTTTTGAAGCATGCTTTGCCACGTCCTCCATTGAATGCGACACCAACAAAACGGTATTACCCGTCAGCTTATGATAATCCTTTATAAGCCCTAAAATCTGTTCCCTGCCCTTTGGGTCAAGTCCTGACGCAGGCTCGTCAAGGATAAGCACTTTGGGTTCCATTGCCATAACTCCTGCAATAGCTACTCTTCGCTTTTGTCCGCCAGAAAGCTCAAAGGGTGATTTATCAAGCATTGACTCGGGAATTCCCACCATTCTTGCGGTTTCTCTTACACGTCTGTCAATTTCAATTTCATCAAGTCCCATATTTCTTGGACCGAAAGCGATATCCTTATATACAGTTTCCTCAAAAAGCTGATATTCGGGATACTGAAAAACAAGACCTACCTTAAAACGTATTGGGCGCAATCTTGCTTTATCCTGCCAAAGCTCCTCTCCGTCAATTAAAATTTTGCCGGAAGTAGGTTTTAGCAATCCGTTAAAATGCTGAATAAGGGTAGATTTGCCCGAACCGGTATGTCCGATTACGCCAACAAATTCCCCCTCTTCGATTTCTATATTAACATTATCCACAGCGACCTTACGAAAAGGTGTTCCCTCGCCATAGACATAAGATAAATTCTCTGTTTTAATTACTGCCATATTTGTTCCTTTTTCGATTAAAAACTCAAAGATTAATTACTGGTATTATACTGCAAAATCAAAATCATGTCAAGAAGCACAATAATGTTATCTTAAATTTGTACAAAATGCAATAAACAGACTTATGCTTTTTTATCAGCAAATATTTCAGCCAAGGCTTCGACACATTCATCTTCAGTTATAACCTCTGATGAAATATTATACCCTGCCTTTTTCAGACCGTATGCAAGCTGTGTAACCTGAGGTACATCAAGCCCCAGATTTTTCATGGTATCCACCTGAGAAAATACTTTCTTAGGCTCATTATCCATAACGACCTCGCCTTCGTCTATTACCACAACTCTATCTGCCTGAGCTGCTTCCTCCATATAATGTGTAATCAGCACAATAGTGACACCGTTTTCACGGTTAAGCATTTTTATGGTTTTCATTACTTCAGCTCTGCCTTTTGGATCAAGCATTGCCGTAGGTTCATCCAACAAAATACACTGAGGACGCATTGCTATTACTCCTGCAATTGCCACTCTTTGCTTCTGTCCACCTGACAGCTTATGAGGTGCATGCTCACGGTACTCATACATTCCCACAGTTTTAAGAGCGTCGTCCACACGCTGACGAATTTCCTTTGGTTCAATGCCCATATTCTCCAAAGCAAACGCTACGTCCTCTTCGACGATTGTTGCAACGATTTGGTTATCTGGATTCTGGAACACCATTCCTGCTGTTTTTCTTATATTAAGCAGATTTTTCTCATCTTTGGTATCAAGTCCGTTTACCGAAACCGAACCGCTTTCAGGAATATTTATAGCGTTAATACACTTTGCAAGAGTTGATTTTCCCGAACCGTTATGTCCAAGCACAGCCACAAACTCGCCTTTTTGTATTTCAAGATTAACACCTTTTAGCACCTCAGTTTTAACTGGCGGCTCTTCCATTTCATTTACATAAGAAAAATGCAAATTATTTATTTCAATAAAACTGCTCATTACATTACCTCATTACAGTGTTTCAAAAAATTCTTTTAATTCTTTTTTCTTTGTTCCGATATATTCTTTTTTGGTATTCCCTGTACAGCTCCCTCAATTGCGGTGAGCTTATGCAAGCATGATCCGGGATCATGTGCTTTCAATTTCAAAAACACCTGCTCTGTACCCGTTTTCCGCAACTTTTCAGGGGTATCAACTCCCACGGCTATAAGCTGTTTTTCAAGTACTGTACCAATGTTGGGAAGTTCGCTGAGTTTCATTAAAATGCTCCTTTTCAATAAAATGCATCGCCCCATTCGACGTTTTTTCAGACATCAGCCGTTTAAGAGCTTTGCCGCTACATTTACAGTTGAAATATCGCTGTTGAACCGCACGGCAGCGCCATTCCTGAGGTTTCAACAGGAAGTCCTATTTCATCCGCCGTCACGCTTCCCCCAAACTTCGGAGTCAGCACCTCATTTAAAATATAAGCCATAACCGACGGCGAAAGCCCTGTGGTATAACTGTTAAGCAGGAAAAACAACGGTTTATCGCTCAGCACCTGTGAACAGGTTTCCACAAGCTCATAGATACAATCCTCAAGCTTCCAGACTTCTCCTCCGGGACCTCTGCCGTAGCTTGGGGGATCCATTACAACGGCATCATAGAGATTACCACGCTTTATTTCACGCTTTACAAATTTTTCACAATCATCCACAAGCCAGCGAATAGGCTTATCGGACAGTCCTGAAGCGGCGGCATTATCTCTTGCCCACTGGACCATGCCCTTTGATGCGTCCACATGAGAAACCTGTGCTCCTGCATTAGCACAGGCAAGAGTTGCTCCGCCAGTATATGCAAACAGGTTAAGCACCTTTATCGGTCTGCCTGCATTTTTTATTTTATCAGCCATCCAGTCCCAGTTTACTGCCTGTTCGGGGAAAAGTCCCGTGTGCTTAAAACCTGTGGGACGTATATTAAATTTTAAATCTCCGTAATTTACAGTCCAGCTCTGCGGCAGCTTACGGCGATATTCCCACTCACCGCCGCCTTTATTTGAACGATGATAAACTCCGTCAGCCTTTTCCCACAAATCTGTTTTATGCTTTGATTTCCATATAATTTGCGGATCGGGACGGACAAGTATTTTTCCGCCCCAGCTTTCAAGCTTATCGCCGTTTGAGGTATCTATTATTCTATAGTCTTTCCAATTTTCTGCTATTCTCATAATTTTATATCCTTTTTTACAGTCAATATAACAACGACTTATGTCCTCCGACTCTAAGGCGTTAGCCCCTTATTGAATATAACTTAGGCAAGCCCTTATTTGAATTACCTATGCTAACGCTTCCACGGTCTTTTCTTACCAGTCCAGCCTTTCGCTTTCCAATATTCGCTGTCGGCAGGATTCCAGCCGTTTTTCATCATAATTTTCATAAACACAAAGAAAAATCTTGATTTCAAAGACGCTTTTGGTTTAAATTTATCTTTTCTTAGTTTTTCTGAAATTTTGTCAGTAATTCTTTCTATCTTTTGTTTCTTTTTTTCGGGTACTTCATTCCAAGAAACAGCGTTCACTGACACCCCCACAGAACACACTTTCGGAATTCCCCAAAATGTCAGACTATCTTTCATATCTTTGTTAGTTGATTTCATGCCAGCACCTGCTGCTGTTGAAACTACAACTGCACGTTTTGAAAACATTTTCTCTTCAGGTCTATGAACCATCCAACGCCAACCGTAATGATCAAGCCATGCTTTCATTGACCCTGTACAATGATAGACATAAACGGGAGATGTAAGTATTAAAATATCAGCTTCGTCCACCGCTTCTGTAATAGGCTTCAGCTTTTCATAATGCGGACATTTCTCCTCGCCTTTCATAAAGCAATTTGTACAGCCGCAGCAGAATTCATCAAAATCCTTTGGAAGAAAAAATTCTGTTACTTCTCCACCAATTTTATCGGCAAGCATTTTTCCAATATGATATGTAGAACCTTTATGATTCTGACCGTTAATTATACATATTTTCATTTGACACACCCTTTAAAATATAACTTAGGCAAGATGTCCCCCTGCCTCCAACCTATCCTTTCGGATAGCTGTGGCGGCGGGAGCCATTATGTTTTTAG
>CAMWVM010000148.1 GCA_947177715.1 uncultured Ruminococcus sp. | reverse complement strand
ATGTGCGACATGTGAACCCTTATCTGATGTGTCCGCCCGTTTTCAAGTCTAAGTTTTAAAAAAGAGTATTTACTTGAACATTCAAGCACTTCATATCGGGTTACCGCACATTGCCCGTCTGAACGTACGCAGCGTTTGATTATGGATTCTTGTTCTCTTGCAATAGGAGCGTCAACAATGCCATGTTTTTTATCAAAAACTCCATGGCAAATTGCATAATAGACTTTTTCATATGTGCGTTGCAAAGCCTTTGCAGCGTATTGATTTTTTGCAGTTATGACACATCCCGAAGTGTCCCTGTCAAGCCTGTTCACAGGACGAAATGTCAGCCCTTTGCAGTGATAAGCAAAAAAGTTCCCCAGCGTGTCGCCTTGATGTTTTATTGACGGATGTACCGGCATAAAGGGCGGTTTGTTAAATACAATAAGCTGTTCGTCTTCATAAAGTACCTCAACATTGAGTTCGCCGTTCGGTTCAAGCAAAGTTTCATCCTGCTCGTTTAAAAGTATAATGTCATCCTTGAAAACCTTGTCAATAGTGCGTACAGTTTCGCCCTTTCTGGTTATTCCCTTTTCAGTACGTTTTAATCTGGTTAAAAGCCTTCTGGAAACTCCTCGGTTTGTCAGTACTTCCCCAAGATTTTTGCCGTCCTCATCAGCGGTTATAAATATTTCAACAGCCATGTCTATTCAGACTCTCTCTTGTATGGGAATCTTCCAAGGATTTCAAATGCATTTGAACGCTGCCACATTGAAGCTGATATCAATATTTCAAAACCTTCTCCGAAATCGCAGGCGTATTCATTAGGCTGCATTTTAGGCACACCAAAACAGCTTAGCATGTTCATGATAATACCGCCGTGAGTTACAACTGCACAGTTTGTAAGTCCGTCATACATCATGTCGGAGATGATAATGTTTAATGCCTCAAATGACCTGTTTACTACATCTCTTGCCGACTCGCCCTTAGGCGGAGGATTATCAAGGCCGCCTTTAATAAATTTTTGGTAATCGGGGTCATTCATAAGTTCGTCAGCCTTTTTACCCTCAAAAATTCCAAAGTTCATCTCTGCAAGCTGTGGAAGCTCCGCAGTATATCTGTTTGGGTGAAGAATGTCAGCCGTCTGTTTGCAGCGTTTCAGTGGAGAAGTGTAAACTTTTTGAACGGATGGATAATCGTATTTTTCAATTTTATCGTAAAGTTCTTCAACGCCCTGCTTGCAAAGCGGTAAATCTGTAACGCCAATATATTTTCCGTCAAGATTTCCTTGTGTGATGCCGTGTCTTATAAGCTGAAGTCTGTAGCCTTTCATGAAAATTCCTCCTTATGTATATATTCGACAAAATATCTTTACAAAAAAATAAAAATATAGTATAATAAAATAATACTTAATAAATTTTGTTTGATTTATTTTGTTTTCATATTAATATCTGCATTCATACTTCGTTTAAATCTTTGAGCCCTTATTAGTAAAGGAGATTTTATCTATGAAAAACAAAATTGAAGAAAAGAAAATGTGTGAAGAGGTCGGAAAACGTCTTTCTGAACTTAGAAAAATAAATAATCTTACCCAAAGCCAAGCCGCAGAATATCTTGGAGTTTCTCAAAGCAATATGTCACAAATTGAAACCGATGTAAGAAAAATTTCTATATATTCTATAAAAAAATTGCTTGAGCTTTATAATGCGTCATACGAATCAGTTTTAGGCGAATTGGATCAAGAAAAGACGAATTCTTTTTTTAAAACTGAAAAAAGCCTTTCAAGTATAGACCTCTTAATGTCTGTTTGTGAACAAGCAGGTTCGGAAGACCTAAATATCGCAGTTTCCGCATATATTAATATGTGCGTATATGTTATTCTTCGTGAAATATATGAAGCAAATCCGAGAAATACTAACGCAGTTTTTTCACTTGATAAAGACAGCGCATTGAAAAAAGCGACAGATTTTATTTCAAAAACGCCGCACCACCTGTCTGCATATATTAATGTTTCAACAGGAAAGGTGAAAAAAACATTAATTGAACCACCGCTTGAGAAAGCAGCGGACTTTAGAGAGTTTGTTAAGTCCTGTGAAAATTATATTTCAAATTACCTTACTAAATAAGTAATAATTATAATACCATATTTCAATAAGTTTTTCAAGTGTGGTTTAACTGCCAGGAGGCTATGAAAGATACTTTGAAATAGACGGCAAAGAAGATTGTTATATTCTTGGCTTGGAAAAAGGATATCCGGTTGAAAGCGATTTGACATCTGTAACAGTTATATCTGCTAAAAGCGGATTGCTTACCGATTTTCTTTCAAATTGTGTTTTATCGGCGGAACTGAAACACTGAAAGAGTATTTGAATAACAGCGATTATCAGGTGATAGCTCTTGATAAAAATAAAAAAATTTATTGTTCTGACAGCATTATGAACAATGTTGAAATATTGAACGACAGCTATAGCTTTAGTGAAATGTGAAAATAACAGTTTATTAGAAAGGACTGAGTTTGTTATGAGGCTTAACGGAATTCTTCTTCCCCATAAAAAAAGAACAGAATATTCCCAAACAAAAATTCTGTCATTGCCTGAAAGAGTTAAAATTTGTATGTCACAGCATATGGGCGCCCCCTGTGTTCCATTAGTGAAAAAAGGCGATTTAGTTAAGGTTGGACAGAAAATCGGCGACAGCGAAGCGTTTATGTCATGTCCTGTGCATTCCAGCGTGTCTGGAGAAGTTGTTGATGTAAGCGAAATGCTGTTAGCTAACGGAAAAACTTGCAAAGCTGTTGAGATTCAGTGCGATGGACAGCAAACTATGTGGGAGGGAATAAAACCGCCCCACATCAATGATAAAAAGAGCCTTGTCGACGCAGTAAGAGAGTCAGGCTGCTGCGGATTGGGCGGAGCAGGGTTTCCAACTCATATAAAACTTAATTATGACGAGAATAAAGTGAATATCGATTCTCTGGTAATAAACGCCGCCGAGTGCGAGCCTTACATAACGTCAGATTTTCGTGAGATGATGGAAAACCCGGAGGATGTAATTGAGGGTATAAAGACTATTCGGGATTTGCTGAAAATAGAAAACGTATATATCGGAATTGAGGATAATAAACCTAAAGCAATCGAGAAAATGAAAGAGCTTACTGAAAATGACGGGTATATTAAAGTCGTTAAGCTGAAATCATCTTATCCTCAGGGTGCAGAAAAAGTTATTGCATATTCGGCAACAGGCAGGATCATAAAAGAGGGCAGCCTGCCGTCAGACCATGGTATCATTGTAATGAATGTTTCTACAATAGCTTTTATAAACCGCTATATTAAAACAGGCATGCCTCTTATCTCAAGACGTGTTACCGTCGACGGCGACGCAGTGGGAAGACCGTGCAATGTTAATGTTCTTATCGGTACTTCTCTGAAAGAGCTTCTTGAATTTGCACTGGTTGATTTTGATATTATGGAAAAATTGATTTCAGGCGGTCCTATGATGGGTATGTGTATGTATGATATGAACGCTCCCCTGTCAAAAACAAATAATGCTTTTCTTGCTTTTAAAGCAAAGTCAGCATCAAAATTGCCGCTGCTTTATAAAGGACAGACAAATTGTATAAGATGCGGTAAGTGTATAGACGCTTGTCCTTTAGGACTTATGCCTACTGAGCTGGAAAAAGCTTATGATCGACGTGACAGAGAAATGCTTAATAAGCTGAAAATTAATCTTTGTATGAATTGTGGAAGCTGTTCATATGTTTGTCCCGCTAAAAGAAGTCTTGCTGAAAAAAATCAGCTTGCAAAAGGCTTTGCATTAAGTAAATAATATGCATTCTGTGAAATGGAAGTGATTAATCCGATGAAAAATAAAAACTTGTTAGTAAGTCCATCTCCTCATATCAGGTCTGACAGAACCACTGCAAAGGTCATGGGTCATGTGCTTATAGCCTTGTTTCCTGCAGCTGTAGCGTCAGTTGTAATATTTGGAGTAAGAGCGTTAGCCCTTATTTTGTTCTGTGCAGTAACTTCAGTTATTTGGGAAAGACTTTGTAACCTTATAATGAAACGACCAAATTCCACAGGGGACTTATCCGCAGTTGTTACAGGTGTAATTTTAGCGTTTAACCTGCCTGTAACTCTGCCTTTCTGGATGGCGGCGATCGGTACCTTTGTGGCAATCGTAATAACAAAACAGATATTCGGCGGTTTAGGACAAAATTTTGCAAACCCTGCAATCGTGGGACGAATTGTGCTCATGCTTTCGTTCCCTGCTGCAATGAGCAATTGGGTCGAGCCTTTTTATAATAAAGTTGACGCAGTAACAACCGCAACACCGTTGGTTTCATCAAATGCATCATATGAAGAACTGTTCTTGGGTGTAACAGGCGGCTGCCTCGGTGAGGTTTGTGTGGCTGCATTACTGTTGGGAGGAATTTATCTTTTTGCTATGAATGTTATCTCTCCTGCTGCACCGCTTGCATTTATGGGAACCGTAACAGCGGTTTCATATCTTGCCGGAGAGGACGGATTCTATCAGCTTCTTGCAGGCGGAGTCATGCTTGGTGCAATCTTTATGGCGACAGATTATGTTACAACGCCTATTACAACTAAGGGAAAAATCATATTCGGCGTGGGCTGTGGTATCGTAACATGTGTTATAAGATTTTTATGTTCTTTCCCCGAGGGTGTATCTTTCTCAATTCTTCTTATGAATATTCTTACCCCTTACATAGATATGTTTACCCTCAAAAAACCAATAGGCGGTTTGCCGGGTGAAAAAAAGACAAAGGAGGTTAAGGAAAATGAAAAATAATATTCTTCCTCCCCTTGTCTTAACAATAATCTGTATCGTGGTTTCAGGTTTGCTTGTGTTTGCCCATAACAAAACTTATGTAGATAC
>CAMWVM010000147.1 GCA_947177715.1 uncultured Ruminococcus sp. | reverse complement strand
CATCTACTTTTTTATTGATTAGTCCATCTTTATGTTCGTGACCGTTAATAAATAAATCCACACCATACCTACTAAGCAACTCCATTAGCTCGTCACGATGTCCGTCAATTACAACACCGTTATAATTAGTCACTGTATCACAAATCGGCCATTTAAAATTTGTAGGGTCATCTTCTACAATGCAATAATGACTAAGTATGACATTGGTGTAACCATCACCTTCTTTTAGTTTTTCTGATATCCACTCAATATCATCTTCAGTCAATCGTCCCCTGCTGTCGAATGTACTTGTATCTTCCATTTGTACGTATTTAGGAAAGATACAAACAAATCTAAGTCCGTTAAATGTAATTACTCCAAAATCAGTAAAGCTACTGACATCGGAATCATGATTTCCCCTCATCTTAAAACATGGTGATTTCAATCTTGTAAGATGTGTGTTCAATATTTCTTTTTGCTCTGCCATAAGTTCAGGGGTTCTTTCATAACCGCTGTCTATGCAGTCACCAAGGATAACACAAAAATCAGGCTTCTTTGCATTCATACCATTGATAACATTTGTAAGCTTGGAATAGTCGCCCCAACTTGTATATCCTACATGTACGTCCGAAAAAAGACCAATTCTGGCTATATAATCTCTTGGTAAAGTTGAGTCTATTTTTCCTTTTTTAATTATCATCAATTTTCCTCCCTTAATACAATACTACCGCTGACTTAAAGTTCATCATATCAGTATCACAACTATTAAATTCACTGATAGACATAAAGGTTAACGCACTGTCGTTTTCCAAAACTGATATACGTCCATCGTGATCATTTATTTGTTCTGACAATGCAATTGGTACGATTTTATTAACCAACAAGTTATTTTTAAATGTTTCTTCGTCCGCTCCGTATGTAGAGATAACCAATTTGACCGCATTGTCTGGGATTACAATGTTTACTTTGGTTAGTTCTGCAATATCGCTTGATTCAATGTAATTCTTAATAATTATATTATTTTCGTCCAATGCAACAATATATCGTGCATAGGATGACGCTGTTCGTCTAACATGTATTGTGTATTCTTCTCCTTTTGATACTTTGATTTCTGTATAACTCCAAGTATCACTTGCGGAAATTGTATGTGAGCTGCCTATTACTGCATTAGGAGCAGTACGTCCTGAGTTAATATTATTAAGTGTAAATTCTTTCTCTTTGGTTTTTAGCTTTCCTATACCTGACTCCGTATTCTCTTTCAGTTCATCAAAACGAATATTTATATCTTCGTTTCGAATTTCAAGTTCTGAAATTCTTTTTGTACTATCGGAAATCAATGTTAAGGCAATATTTGCAGATTCTTCTGTAATATCAATTCCTGTCGCAGCCCTAAAGTTTAATCTATAATATCCTTTATCAAAATCCAGCTCTGTGTCTTTAGCAAATGTGCCTATATTGACTAAATTTGAACCGTCACGCTCACATGAATAAATTGTTGCAGTAATTGGTGAATCAGTCGTGTACAGAAGAGTACAGTTTGATGGAATTTTAATTATATTTGACAGTAAATATTTTTCATGGGTTACTATTGATCCGTTCGCACTAACATACTTATTTTCTAAGTTTAACGTTATGTTACTGTTTTGCAGACAGTTAAATATATCCGTCAAACTGTCAATGTCGGCTGTATTTTGATTAATTTGTTGAGCAGATTCTGATATAAAATTTATTTCAGCTCGTACAAGAGCACAATCATCATAAATTTCATTTTGTAAGGTGTTTATTTCAGTTTTAATTGAGGTTGCTTCTTTAACTAAATTAGCTACATTATTAGTAACATTATCAGTGTATTGTTTAGCGGCAGCATATGTTCGTATATCCATAATTAAATTACACCTCTTCCTGTACAGTTTCGATATTATTAACTTCATTTGAAGCGTTTGAAGTAACATATTTATATCCTAATTTTGTCCAACCATTACTTCCTAAAATATAAAAAGCACCTGTTGAAACAACAAATGCTGTAGATCCAAAAGGTGATGTATAATTACACCAATTTGATTTTCCGTTTATTGTTATAGTGGGAAGTCCATTGATTTCATCTTCTGTATCTACGCAAAACTCGTCTACGTTTACTAAATAAGCATCTCCGCTTTTTACTTTTATTCCTGCCATTTATTAAACCTCTCTTTCTAAATTAATTTTGTATAAGCCATATCTATTACTAAATAGTTCACTGTAAAATCTTTAACATCCAAATCCTCCATAGTAGTATGAGTATTGCTACTTATGCATAACCAAAAAGAATTATCTCTTACTTCTTGTATATGGACAAAAAGTTTTTGCGTTAAAGGAGCACTCTTATTGTCATACGATATTTGAGCAAATATTACTGGATTTAAAATAGTACGTTTTATTTTAACTTGTTTATATATATAAGGAGCCGTTGTGTCACAATCCTTTTCTGAAATATCAAATTTTCCAATTTCCATGTGGTTACAAATTAAATCAGTAACTTTAGCCGATAAACCATTATCATCGTTTTTTAGTGCAATATACCCCTGCGAAATTTTATTCCAGTAATATACCCAAACATTATCATTTTCTTTTAAGGGTTCTGATGTTTTATTTGGTAATGTAACAGTTAAATTCAAAGAATCTTGAATTGCCACAACGGCGTTACTTCCTTTTACTTCTTTGACGATACCAAACACTTTTTTTAAAGTATTATTTCTTTCTTGAAAATTACTATTTTTAAGAATATTATTTAAATTCAAAATACCACTCCTTTAAGTTGGCTGAACATGATAAGGTAGCCATTGTATGTTAGTTGCATTGATTTGACTTTCGCCAATTCCAAATGGAAAAGTTATGGATTGTATTAAGAACTTTTGTTGATTCCAGTTGTAACAATTATCTGTTATTAATATAGTTTCATCCACATCGATATGTGGCATTATTATTGTTCTGAAACTAACATTTATAGACATAGAAGTTTGTTCTAATAGAACATGTTCAGCATGAAGTTTACATGTACTCTTTGGATTTTGACCTGTTATTATAGGAATATAAATAACAGGATTACTGTTATCACATCTTGTTCCTATAGAAGACACTGCAATAGGTGAACTTGGATTATCGTTTATTGCTGTGTAAGAGTATACTTTACCGGTTGTATTATCTGTGGTAACAGTAACTGTATTAATTCCATCAAAAGTATAATCAGTTGAGGGATCAGTATAGCTAATATTAATATCATCAAAATTCCATAAGGCACCTTTATGTACATACCAAAATGCAAAATCATCATTAAAAACTCGTGAAAACCTTAACCGTCCAAATCTATCATAATAAACATCACAACCTAATGAACTTGCTATTTCTATAAATAAATCACCTAAATATTGACCTATGTTTAATACAATTTCAGAAACTGTTGTTTCTGTTTCAAATTCGTTATCGATAATAGGCAGAATTGGATCTGCGGGAATATCATTACCTAAATCCAACATGAGCGTATCTCTTATTAATTGTCCTACACAAACTCCTTTTTTTACTTTGTAGGTTTTTTGGCACAACTGTGTATTCAGTGTCCCATCAAAAAATGCAAACTTGTCTACGGCGTTAATCGTTACCATATGGTGTGTACATGAAGCATTTTGAGTAATATAAACTCCTTCAGAAAACCAATAAATAGCATCTTGTTGCTGGTCGTACAAACCTATATACAATTTAAATTTTCTATTATACCAAAAGTGATTATTGACTGTAGGAAGATATTTTTTGTCAACATTAATTAAAGAAAAAGAGCATGAACGCCTCATGCCTTGTTGCTTATTAATTGTAATTTGTCCTTGTGTATCTGAACTAATATCATTTATGATTTCACCAATAGTATGTTCATAATGATTTAGCAATTCTATTTTAAATCTATATATTTTATTTGGATTTTTTAAAAGATCATAATATTGAGAGTTGGTATTTTCATAGTATTCAGTCAAAAAATCACCTCACAATAATTTTATTTAAATCTGCAACTTCAACCCAATTATAAGTTATATTTGTTAAAGTATAACGTGTTGATTCTTCATAAGATCGTGATGGATTATCTGAAATACTCACAGCCCATACATCACCTTTATGTGATTTAAGTAAGAATATATTATTTTCGGTTATGAATTTTGTCCATTGTTTTACTCTTTGAATATCATCAATAACTTCTAAATCTGGACATTGCAAAGTTAATAAATTTGCGGTGAAACTACCGCTTTCATATTTTGTGTTATCTCTTGAAGTTTGAGCATATGCTGATGTTCCAACGTGAATTTGTGAATTGATATTATTAGTAATACTACCACCATCAGCATTACATATGAAGTTCCAAGTTGTTCCTATATTAAATATAGGAATATTATCTGATTCACCCATTGGAATTAAATTAGATATAGACCAACCTGTCCAATCGGTTACTATTTCTTCACTATATGTATACAAGTAAGAATTTGAATCTTCTATCTGATAATGCACAATTTGATTATTTCCAATTTTATAATCAACTAATTGATTTGTGTTAGTTCTATCTATAAATGAAACATCATCACCAGATGAAATATATTTATAAGTGTTGTTATTGTTTTTTCTAAAAACTCTTTTCATATTATTATTGTTATTCTTCCAATTTAAAACAACACATTTATTCTTTGTGTCAACAGTTACTTTTAAATCATCTACTAATGAATTAACAGTAAATATGTTTCCATGTTTTATTCTTTTACCTGCCAAACAAAATCACCCCTTTTTTGAATAAATTCAGAACATAGTGACCATCCGTTAGAACCTAGAATATATACATTTCCAGTCTCAATAACTAAGGCTATCGAACCTATTGTAGAATATGGCATTATAGTTGAGCCACAATTATACCCACTGATCATTGTG
>CAMWVM010000146.1 GCA_947177715.1 uncultured Ruminococcus sp. | reverse complement strand
GTGGGGGGCAATCCCCAACTGAAACCCTAAGGGACTAACGCCCAGTCGTTTGTTGAATGACGGGGCATTGCCCCTTATTGAACAATTTGCTATAAATGATTATTCTTTAAGCTTTGACATTTGAGATTTAAAATCATCCATGTCCGAAAAAGTAATCTGCATTACTATTTCTCCCTTTTTACCCTTGTTAATAACAGTTTTCCTGCCGTATTCCTTTTCAAGTGCAAGCTTAACCTCAGTTAAATAAGGATCATCAGCTTTTTTTCTCTCTTCAGCCTTTTTCTTTTTTTGTTTAGCACTAACTACATTTTCTTCTGAAACAAACTTTTCAAAAGCTCTAACGGTCATTTCTTTTTCTACTGCAGTATTTGCAAAATAAGTCTGTTTTTCTTTATCTTCAATAGAAGCAATAATCTTTGCATGACCTGATGAAATATCTCCGTTTTTAAGCAAGTTTTTAACCTCATCAGAAAGCTTTAACAACCGCAGGGAATTTGAAATCTGTGATCTTGACTTACCCACAGTTCTCGCAATATCTTCATGAGTCATTCTAAATTCCTCACAAAGCCTGTTATAGGCTTCTGCTTCTTCAACAGGATTAAGATTTTCTCTTTGCAAGTTTTCAACAAGTGCAACCTGTGCAACTTGAAAGTCGGTTAAATCCTTAATATAAACGGGAACTTCCTTTAATTCTGCTAACCGTGAAGCACGCCAACGACGTTCTCCAGCAACAATTTGATATCCACCGTTCTCCATTGGGCGTACTAAAATCGGCTGTAAAACACCATGCTGTGCAATATTAGAAGCAAGTTCCAACAATTTTGTTTGATCAAATTCACGGCGCGGCTGATTTTTATTAGGTTCAAGAAGAGAAATCCTAACCATTTTTATTGAATCCTTAGCTTCCTCCACAGGCTTTTCAAATGCTTCATGAAAATTATCCTCAAACAATGCATCCAAGCCGTTTTTCATTCTTTCCTTTTTACCCACTTCTTAACCTTCCTTCTGTTCTTTTTTCACAATCTCTTTTGCCAATGCTTCATATGCCTTGGAACCTTTGGATTTTTTATCATAATACAACGCCGGCTGTCCAAAACTCGGAGCTTCCGATAGCGCTACATTTCTTGGAATCACAGTTGTAAAAACTTGTTTAGCAAAATATTTTTTTACTTCCTTTACAATCTGACCAGTAACCTTATATCTTTCCACATACATAGTAAAAAGTATTCCCTCAATCTTTAGATCCGGATTCCAAACATTTTTTACTCTGTCGATAGTTCTGTTAAGCTCAACCAAACCCTCCAATGATAAAAATTCACACTGCAAAGGTATAATCACAGAATCAGCTGCAACAAGCGCATTAATAGTAAGCATATCAAGGGTTGGCGGGCAGTCAATTAATATATAATCATAAAATATCCTTGCCTCAGTCAAGGCATCCCTTAACTTTGAACCACGTTTTTGCTCCGTCATTAATTCAACAGCCGCACCGGAAAGCTTCTGCGTTGTCGGAACAACAGACACACCTCTGAATTCTGTAGCAACAACTGCTTCATAAATACTGCAATCCCCCATAAGCACTTCATAAGACGTATTCCTAATGCTTTTCTTTCTTATGCCATAGCTTGTAGTAGTATTTCCTTGAGGATCCAAATCCACAATGAGCACCTTTTTCCCTTTGCTTCCGAAAACAGCGGCAAGATTAACTACAGTTGTGGACTTTCCAACTCCGCCCTTTTGATTTGAAACCGCAAAAACCTTTCCCATTTCATTCTCCATTTCTATGTAAATCGTATAATTAGCTATTTCCGAATTTAATTATACTACATTTTTTGTGTTTTGAAAAGAGGTTTTTAAGAATTTTTAGTTTTTTCAATGTTCCACGTGGAACATTGTTTTTTCTTTTTCGGCTTTTTGTACAGTGATTTATGTCAAATAATAATTTATAATTAATTTTTATAAGATAAATCAATGAATCTTTACGATATTTTAAATGAATATTTTATTTAAATTATTTCCCGACAATGTTATAATCAAAATAACATAATAAAGGAGGAATAGCCTTGGGCATATTAACGAAAACAAAAGATAAAACAAATTCTGTACAAACCCTAAGAGAATTAGGAAAAATAATTGATATATCAATTAATCTTGTTAGACCTAATCCCAATCAACCAAGACAGTATTTTGATTCAGCACAACTTACATCTCTTGCAAAATCAATTTCCCAGGATGGTATAATTCAACCTTTAACTGTCCGCAAAGTAGATAACCATTTTGAGCTTATTTCTGGTGAACGGCGATTAAGAGCAGCAAAACTTGCAGGACTTCATTCTGTACCCTGTATAATTGTAGATATTTCTGATGAACGCTCAGCAGTTCTTGCTCTTATTGAAAATATTCAGCGTGCAGATTTAAACTTTTTTGAAGAAGCTGAAGCAATTTCAGTTTTAATTAGAGAATATAGAATGACACAAGAAGACACTGCTATTCGATTAGGCATGGCGCAATCTACTATTGCTAATAAGCTAAGACTTTTAAAGTTGACAGCAGTTGAAAGAAAAATGATTACATCAAATAATCTTTCTGAACGCCATGCAAGGGCATTATTAAAACTTAATAATGCAGAGAAACGCCATCAAGTTCTTACTTATATTATAGATAATAATCTTACTGTTGATGCTACTGAAAAATATATAAGTTCTTTGGAAACCGAGGAGAAAATAAAAGCAAGCTATAAAAAACGTTCGCCGATTCTGCGTGATGTTAAGCTATTTTTTAATACTGTTGAAAAAGCTGTCAACGTTATGAAGCTTGCCGGAGTGGACGCACAGGTGAAGAAATCTTATCATGATGGAATTATTGAATATACAGTTCTTATTCCAGAAGAAAATTCTAAAATTGTTTCACATGGAACGTAATAATGCAAAAAACCTGTCTTTCAAAAAATATAAAAGACAGGTTATCTTTTTATTTAGTTTTCGTCGTCGGGTTCCGTTTCAATTACAATTTCATTTTTTTCTTCTGCCTGTGCCGACTTGTTTTGCTCCTCAATTTCTTCATCCGAAGGCTGCTCTATTTCAGTAATTTCTGCACTGTCATCATGTTCTGCTCTCGTGAATGCCACAACTTTATTTTCATTGCTTATTCTCATAAGTTTTACACCAGTAGCATATCTTCCCATGATACGAACATCAGCAGCTCTAAATCTGATTATTATTCCATTATCTGAAATCATAATGATATCATCGTCATCATCTACAACCTTTATGCCGCATACATAACCCTTTTCATCAGAAGTTTTATAATTAAGCATGCCGAATCCGCCTCTTCGCTGAATTCTATAAGCGTCAAGAGAAGTTCTTCTTCCAAGACCCTTTTCTGAAACAGTTAATACAGAAGCACCCTCACGAACTCTTGCCATTGAAACAACAAAATCGCCGTTTTTCAATTTAATAGCCTTTACTCCATGTGCAGACCTTGACATCTGACGAATATCGTTTTCGTCAACTCTTATAGCCATTCCGTTATGCGTTGCAATAATAAGCTGGTTTTCACCTTTTGTCATTCTTACTCCGGCAATTTCATCATTATCATCAAGTCCAATAGCTATAAGACCGTTCTTTCGTACATGTTTATATGCAGAAAGCGCAGTTCTCTTAATCTTGCCGTTCTTTGTTACCATAACAATATACTTGCCTTCATCAAAATCAGAAGTCTTAATCATTGCGGCAATCTTTTCATTTTCCTTTAATGGCAGGAGGTTTACAATATTAACACCTCTTGAAGCCTTTGAACCTTCAGGAAGCTCATAGCATTTAAGGCGATACATAATTCCTTTATTTGATATAAACAGAATGTGATCATGAGTTGAACATACATACATTTCATTTACAAAGTCATCCTCACGCTGTTTCATTCCCGTAACACCTTTTCCGCCCCTGTTCTGAGCCTTATAAACGCTTACAGGCATACGTTTGATATAACCATTATTTGTATATGTTACAACATTATCTTCAACCGGAATAAGATCTTCAATATCAACCTCACCGCTGACATTTTCAATCATTGTTCTTCTATCGTCGCCATATTTTTGCTTAATTTGTTCAACTTCTTCAAGTATAATATGAAGAACTCTATCATGATTAGAAAGAATATCCTCATAATCAGCAATTTTTTCTTCAATTTCTTTAAGTTCGTCAATAATCTTCTGACGTTCCATGCCGGTCAAGCGACCAAGAGTCATATTAGCAATATGATCAGCCTGAATTTCAGAAAGACTGAACCTTTCAATAAGACGTTGTTTACCTTCTGGAATATTCTTTGAAGTTTTCATTATTTCAATAACTTCATCTATGTTATCAAGTGCAATAACAAGTCCTCTTAAAATATGATCTCTTTCTTTTGCCTTTTTAAGGTCAAAACGTGTACGTCTTTCAATAACTTCAACCTGAAAATCAATATACTGTTCAAGGCACTCTTTAAGCGTAAGTGTTTTAGGAACGCCGTTTACAAGCGCAATCATTATTACGCCTACTGTATCCTGAAGCTGGGTATAAGAAAACAGCTTATTAAGTACAACCTGAGGAATTGCATCCTTTTTAAGTTCAACAACAATTCTCATGCCCTCTCTGCCTGATTCATCACGCAGATCGTGAATTCCGTCGACTCTCTTTTCCTTAACAAGGTTTGCAATAGATTCAACAAGCCTTGCTTTATTAACCATATAAGGTATCTCATGTACAATAATGCAGTTTCTGCCCTTAATTTCCTCAATGGTAGTCTTTGCACGAAGAGTAATTTTTCCTCGTCCTGTACCGTAAGCCTGTGTGTTATACACATCTCCGAGCCCACGAGACTCCTGAGCATCGCCTATGCCGTCGTCTGCTTGAAAAAAAAAAGGGGGGGCGGGGGGGGGGGGGGGCGGTGG
>CAMWVM010000145.1 GCA_947177715.1 uncultured Ruminococcus sp. | reverse complement strand
GTCAATGAGGTATGTGACGACACATGGTTTTTCACAAGACACGGAAAGCGTGTACACGACCGTTCCCGCTATCAGCTTGATTTCAGAAATCCAAAGGTTATAGCTCATGCCAATGAAGTTATTGACAGGCTTGTATCTCAATATGGTGTGGGATATATTAAAATGGACTATAATATTGAACCGGGAATCGGCACTGAATATAATTCCGACAGCGTGGGAGATGGACTTTTAGAACATGAAAGAGCTTATCTCGCATGGCTTGACAGCATTTTCAAAAGGTACCCCAAGCTGATCATAGAAAACTGTTCCAGCGGCGGTTTACGCATGGATTATGCTTTGCTTTCAAGATATTCCATACAGTCCACATCCGATCAAGATGATTACAGGAGATACTGTACAATTTCAGCAAACGCACCTTCTGCACTTTGTCCTGAACAGGCTGCTGTATGGTCTTATCCAATGGTCAGAGGCGACAAAG
The DNA here is from genome assembly GCA_947177715.1 of uncultured Ruminococcus sp. Classification (GTDB taxonomy): domain Bacteria; phylum Bacillota; class Clostridia; order Oscillospirales; family Ruminococcaceae; genus FB2012. The sequence continues at coordinate 4,458 of CAMWVM010000145.1, read as the reverse complement.
AAGAAGTCGTTTTCAACATGATAAATGCAATGATGCTGAGAATACATCAAAGCGGCCATTTAGTCAATATAGAGCCTGAACGCAAGGCTTTAGTAAAAGAAGCCATAGGCATTTACAAGGAAATGCGAAAAGACATAAAGAACTCTTTGCCGTTCTGGAGCCTTGGTACATCTAAATTTTCAGACGAATGGGTATCACTCGGACTAAAGACCGATAATACTGCTTATCTTGCAGTTTGGAGGCGTGAAAGCTCAAAAGACGTTTGCGTTTTGCCTGTCGAATTTCTAAAAGACAAAGACGCTGAGATTTCCTGCATTTATCCGTCTTATAATGAAGAAATCTTTTCATTTAATAAAGAAGCAGGCACAGTTACAGTAAAGCTTTCAAATAATTATTCAGCAAGACTTTTTAAGCTTGAATTTTAACGTCATTAATTTTGAACCAATCCATTTAAACAGAAACAAGATAAATATAATCATTCCGGGTAAAACGATTATATCTCCCATAACGGTATATAAGTTTTTGTTTTTAAGCAATTTCACATCTGCCGTTATTGCAGTCTTTATGGGACGGACTTCAGAAGCAATAATCTCACCCCAAGGAGAAATTATTGCAGAAATTCCGCAGTTGCCTGCTCTTATGGTGTATCTTCCTGACTCCACAGAACGCATAATGCTATGTCGAAAATGCGCAAATCTTGCATAACTGTTGCCGAACCAAGAATCATTGGTGGATATGCAAAGGATTTCTCCTCCCTCTTTTATCTGGCAGCGGGTCAGCGACGGGTAAATTGACTCAATACAGATTACATTTGCAGTTTTAATCTTTTCAGCTGTTAAAAGACAGTGATTATCAGTTTTTTCTCCGCAGGTCAAAGTGCCCCGCCCCCAAAAGGAAGCAAGAGGTATTTTTTCTCCAAAGGGCACAAGCATCTGCTTTAAATAAGGAGTTTTACAAAAACCGTCACGTGTTACAGAATACATTGCATTGTATTTCTTTTGATTAGCAGAAAAAAAGCAGCCAGTAAAAATGGTCGTATTTTTCTCCTTTGCAAAATTGCAGAGTTTTTGAAAATCCTCAGACTTTTCATCATAGCTTGTCGGTACGGCTGTTTCAGGAAGAACAGCAAGCTTTATATCAGCCTGCCAGCTATTCTCCATTATAGAAATATAAGTGTCTACGGCGCTGGTAAGGTTTACATTTTCCTTGTCCCTGCCCTCAACATTATCCTGGGCTGCCATTGTTTTTATGGTTTCTGAATTTACGCAAGTCTTTTTTATCTCTGAAATATGGGTGATGCTGTAACTGATATTAAATAACAAAATCAAAGTAAATATGGCTGCGTTTTTTATTATTGTTTTTCTGCTTTTACTGTATAGAGCTGCTGTGGCAAGACAATTTTCAGCAAGAATTATGAAGCTGACAAAACGGCACCCCAACAAAGCGGCAGGCTGAGTAAGCAATGGTTCTGATATTACCGACAGCCAAAGACCTGACCATGGAAAAGACAGAAACGGCACATATTCGGCTATGCACTCGCCAAATACAAAAAGCAAAATAAAAATCAGAAAATCTCTATTTTTGCCTTTTCGCACAAAGGGATAAACACAGAGTGGTATAAACATTAATAATGTAAGCCATAACGTTACTGCTGCAACCAACAACACTGAAATCAACATGCCTAAGATTAACGGTACATCTATAAGTTCAAAGACAGTTAAAAGAAATGCTGTTTGCACAAAATAATACGGCAGCAAAAAAGAGATGATTTTAACATAATAGTCCTTTGAGGACTTGAATTTATAAACTGATGACATCAGAGGTATAAGACTTATAAAAGCAAGCAAGGGAACTGAAAAACACACCTGCAATGCTCCTGTAAGCAATCCTGAAGCAATCAGCGGAAGAAAGATTTTTAATTTATTTTTATCCATAACAGGATTATTTTGCACAAAAAATGAGAAAATATTACTGAAAGGAGAAATCACATATGGAAATATTTATTCCTATTCAAGCAAAACGGGCTATTGATATTCTTGAAAGAAACGGCTATAAGGCATATGCTGTCGGGGGATGTGTTCGTGATTCTCTTTTAGGAAAGACTCCTCACGACTGGGATATATGTACTGACTGTCGTCCTGAAAAAATGAAAGAAGTTTTTGACGGTTTCAGAACCATTGACACGGGTTTAAAACACGGAACTGTTACGGTTATGATAGAGAATGAGTTGATTGAGATAACCACATTTCGCAGTGACGGTGAATATGAAAATCACCGCAAGCCTGCTCAAGTTGAATTTGTGGACGATCTTTACCTTGATCTTGAACGGCGTGATTTCACAATAAACGCAATGTGCTGCTGCAAATCTGATGAGATCATTGATCTTTACGGCGGTCAAAAGGATCTACAAAGTGGGATATTAAGATGCGTAGGAAATGCTTCTCAACGATTTGAAGAAGACGCCTTGCGCATTCTCAGGGGGTTGCGTTTTGCATCAGTGCTTGGTTTTAAAATACATGATGACACAAAAAAAGCCATGTTTGAAAAAAAACAGCTTCTTGAATGTATTTCCTCTGAACGAATTTCTGAAGAACTAAAAAAATTACTATGCGGAAAAGCTGCCGAAAGAATCTTATCTGAATACAAGGATATTTTTGCAATTATAATTCCTGAATTAAAGCCTTGTTTCGGATTCAGTCAAAACAATCCTCACCATTGTTACGATGTATGGGAGCACATTATAAAAAGCATTTCATATGTACGCCCTGAACCTATAATCAGAGTTGCCATGCTTCTCCATGACATTGGAAAGCCGTCAATGGCAACAAAAGATGCAAACGGTATTTCACATTTCAAAAAGCACCAATTTGTTAGTGCGCAAATGGCAGATGAAATACTTAAACGCCTCAGATTTGACAGCCGATCCATTTCATACATTCACAACCTCATATGGGAGCATGATAACAGAATCCCTGCTGATATGCACAGCGTTAAGCGATTTATTTCAAAGTATGACTTTCAGTTTATGATGGATTACCTTGAAGTCAGACGTGGTGACACATATGCTCAATCAGAGTATCGCCGTGCTGAAAAATTAGCTGAATTAGACGAAATAGCAAGGCTTACGATCGAACTTGCCGAGCAGGATACATGTCTTAAGATATCGGATATTGCTGTTAACGGCAATGATTTGATTGCGCTGGGATTAGACGGAAAGAACATTGGAATCTGGCTTGAAAAGCTGCTTGATTTGATTATTGATGACACGTTAAAAAACGATAAAAAGGAACTTTTAGATTATATTAAGGACAATTTATAATGAGAAATACAAACTACAAAAGATTGATTACGGCGGCACTTGTTATTGGTTGGTGCGCTGTTATATTCAGTTTTTCATCGCAATCGGCAAGCGAATCCTCAGAAACAAGCGGAGGTTTTATAGAAACCTTTTGCAATTTTATTATACCCGAATTTGGTGATTTCAGTGGTTCACAGCGTGAAGCATTTATTGAAAGTTTTCAATTTGCGGTAAGAAAATGCGCTCACTTTACGGCATATGGTATTTTAGGATTCTTAAGCTGGTTTGCACTTTTTGACTTCAAGGCAAAGCTGCGTTATGCTATTGCTGTAGGATTTTCTTTTCTCTATGCTTGCTCGGACGAAATTCACCAATATTTTGCACCCGGACGAAGCAATGAAATTCGTGATGTTTTAATTGACACGGCAGGAGCAATGCTTGGAGCACTTATTGCTTTTGGAATTACAACTCTATTTATACATTACAGAAAACAAAAGAACACCGCAGGCTAATGCGGTGTTCTTTTTGACCTACAAACTATTAAACGCAATACTCTTATGTTAAAAAGACAAATCAAACCATACTTTTAACATTGCCATTGAAATCGTTTCAAATCAACATGATTTTCATTTTTCAAGATTACGCCCTCGTTCTCCAGCAGAAATCGCTGTTCTGCCCACCCAGGTACTAACCGTCCTACATGATTGACAACCCTGTGACACGGATACTTTCCGTAATACTGTGACATACTAAGCACCTTTCCTACTAAACGAGAATTTTTATCCCTTCCTATCAATTTAGCAATCTGTCCATAGGTAGCAACGCTGCCCTCTGGTATTTCCTCTACGACGGAAAGAATCTCATAAATCAGATCTTCTTGCAGAATTCGTTTCATGGGGCTGTGCTCCTTTTCGGCACAAAAAATTTATCTTTTAAAGCTCCCTCTAACTTTAGAAGCTCTATCTTTTTAGAAATGCCGCCCGCATATCCAGTCAGACTCCCGTTAGAACCGACCACACGGTGACAGGGTACAATGATGGAAATCTTATTATGACCAACTGCTCCGCCCACAGCCTGTGCCGACATATGAGAAATTCCCCGCTTTTGTGCAAGCTGTTTGGCAATTTCACCATAGGTCATCGTTTCGCCATATGGAATCG
>CAMWVM010000144.1 GCA_947177715.1 uncultured Ruminococcus sp. | reverse complement strand
CGTCAGCTGAAGCTGACCTTGCCACGTTGAAAACGGGCAAGCCCTTATTTGAACAGGTCGCCCCTGCATTGTCCATTACGCATTAACACTGTGAATTACAAATTTTGTAATATATAAAACTTTGATTCGAGCCAACTCATACTTACCATTACATCAAACTACTTTGGCGATTTTTGGTGTGGGGGCACACCCTTGCCAGTTGAACCGAAGCCGCCGGCACCCCGAGTGGTATCGGAAAGCTCTGTTACTTCCTTAACCTCAGGAGTGAAAATCGGAGCGACCACAAGCTGTGCTATTCTGTCACCGCATTTTATTTCATAGTCATTATTGCTTGAATTATGCAAAGCAACTATAATTTCACCACGATAATCCCAGTCAACAACACCAACACAGTTGGCAGGGGCAAGTCCGAATTTTGTTGCCATTGAGCTTCTTGCGTAAATCAGCAGAACAACATTTTTATCTCCTTCAATTTCTGTAGAGATACCCGTGTGAACCTTTGCAGTTTCTCCGCTTTTTACTACTATGTCCTCAGCACTGCAAAGGTCATAGCCTGCACTGAATTCTGTTTGTCTTTGTGGAATTGTCGCTTTTTCATTAAGCTTTTTAATAAGTAATTTCATTTTATTTTACTCCTCTGTAATACAATCCTCGGGTGATTTTTTCAAGTCCTGAAGAATCTCCACTTTCATACATTGAAACAATATCTCTTACTCTTTCAGATGTTTCATCATAAAAATCAAGGCGCAGAAAATCTACATTAAAATCGTTCAGTTTATCGGCAGTATAAAGTAATTCCGAATTTAAAATCTCCACGTATCCATAATTTTTACTGCATTTCACAGGAAATTCCCGCCCGGTTCTGTCAAATAGCCTTTTTTCGCATTTATCGCAGCCTTGTGATTGCTTTAAGGGGCAATTTGCAGTAAGCATAAGAGAAAGTTTTCCGTAAGCCACAATACCAATCGGCATATCACTGCAAAGTCGGTTTATCTGTGACGCCTTAAGTTCAAAAGAAACTATGGCATCTTTAACATTCATTTGTGCAAGGCTTTTCAATGCAAGGGAATTTGCAATATTAAATCCAAAGTCCGTATGAATCTCCATATTTAAATCTTTTCCCATGGAGATATGTGCAATGTTGGTACACATTATCTTGTTAATACCTGTTTCTTTTAGCTTTTTAAGCCGATCAAAATCATCTTTCTCATTAAAAGTGAATCGTGGCATTGAAATCGCAATTTTATCTATGTTGATACTCTGTTCCGTTGCTTTTTCAGCTAAACTCAACGGCATAATTATCATATCAAGACTTTGAATATCAACAAGGTCAAGCTGTCTAAGACTATTAATCGAAATTCTTATTTCAGGCTTTGAAAATCTTTGCCGTTTTGGAAAATCTAAAAATAGCTTATCTCCATCAAAAGGCACTGTATGAGTAAAAAACTCCGACCTTGCCATATCCATCTTTTGCATCAATTCACGTCTTGCGGAATTAAGCTGTGAAGCGGAAACCGCAGGTCTGCCATTTATGTCAGCAGTCAGATTTTCAAGCGAATAAATTGTATCCCCCAGCTTAGAAAGGTGCTTTTTCAGCATTTCCTCATCGCATGAGCGATTTATAGCCGTTTGAGCAACATCTCCGACAACAGAAACTTTTATGCCGTTTTCATCTGCTGCGGTAATTTCAATCGGTTTATTTTCCTCAATCGAACAATGAATTTTTATTTTACTGCGTTTATACTCTTTTCTGTAAAGTTCATGCAATCTTGGCAGGGCTTTTGAAGATGCAGCTACGTCCTCTTTTGTACGAGTGCCGAACATTTCTCTTCCGGTTTTTCCTTTTAGATATCCATCAGTAAAACCGCTTCTTGAAAACACACTTTCAAGAAGTGATAGGTCATAATCCTCATGTTTTGATTTGTTTTTATATGCGTTTACTGCTGAAGCTACATACTCTGGGCGTTTCATTCTGCCTTCGATTTTCAAAGAACTTACGCCTGAATTTTCAAGCCTGTCTGCAAAATCTATTCCGCATAAATCTTTAAGCGAAAGAACGTAATCCTCTTTGCCCTTGACAGGCGACATGGGCAGACGGCAGGGCTGTGCGCAAAGTCCTCGGTTTGCACTTCTTGAACCGATAACTGCACTCATATAGCATTGTCCTGAAACTGACATGCATAATGCACCATGAATAAAAACTTCGGTTTCCAACGGAAGCTTTGATATTTCTGCTATTATTTCATATGGCAGCTCTCTTGAAAGCACCACCCTCGAAAATCCCAGATTTTTTGCAGTCAGTGCACCCCTGGGGGTATGTACTGTCATTTGGGTTGAGCTGTGAATCTCCATATTAGGACAACAGCATCTGACGATTTCCACAAGGGCAAGATCTTGTGTTATAAGTCCGTCAATACCCAGTTTACACGCTGTTTCTATAAATTTCGCACACTTTTCAAGCTGTTCGTCGGTGATCATGGTATTTATTGCAAGATACAGCTTTACATTACGGACATGGCAGTCAAATACCGCCTTTTTCAATTCTTCATATGAAAAGTTAGAAGCGTTTTGTCTTGCTGAAAAGCTTTCACCGCCAAGATATACAGCGTCCGCACCTGTTCTCAAAGCGGCGTTCAAAGCCTCAGGACTTCCGCATGGTGCAAGTATTTCAGCCATTATTTAAAGTTCCTGTTTCGATTGCTCATTGTGTTAAACGGAACATTTGAACCGCTGAGTGCTTTTTGAATATCCTGAGAGATAATATCATTAGCGCTTGCTTTGTCCTTATCTGAAGAAAGCTTTGTTCTCAGCTTAACTTCTTTTTCAAGCTGAGCAATTCTTTCTTTAAGAGCATCTGTCTGAGCGGCAGCTTCGTCAGCTTTGGCTTTCTGCTTTACTGCATCGTCAGCATAGTCTTTTATTTGTGCCCTGATATTTTCTATGCTTTCTCTTGCTTTAATAAGCTCGTCATATGTTTCAAGAGCAATAAGAGCAGCAGCGTCCTGATAAGACATCATAGTCTTGGAATTCATGAGTTGTGACATCTTACTGTTAAGTTCTTTAGCCAATTTATCTGTATACTCCTGAGATTCATCAGAAATAAGATGATACTCCTTATTGAAAATTTTTACTGTCAATTCATTTTTCATTGTGACTACCTCCGCACATAAAAATTGATACTATTAAATATATTATACACTATTTATTACAAAAAGAAAAGAGCTTTTAATAACTTTTTTCAATAAGGGTCATGTCGTTAGATATAGCTGTTTTATTATTTTGCATCTTCTATTTGCAAGAGACCTAAAAAGAGTTTACTGGTTTGGTATAAATTTATTTTAAAAAACTATTCACTTTTTAAATAAAATGTGCTATAATTACCTAGTATGTAAGCTTTACATATATAGTTGTTTTATTAGAAAAGGGATGGTAAAATGAATAAACTATACAGCTTAGGCATCGATGTAGGATCAACCACCGTTAAAACTGTTATTCTCGACGGAGATAATATAATTTATAATAAATATGAAAGACATTTTTCCAAAGTTCGTGAAACTGTTGCCCAACAGCTTAAAATAATCAGAGATATGTATAAAGGCGATAAATTCAAAATCGCTATTACCGGTTCGGCAGGGCTGGGAATTGCCGAAGCATGCGGTATTACCTTTGTTCAGGAGGTTTTCTCTGCGTTTATCGCTGTTAATAAACAGTACCCTGACGCCGATGTCGTTGTGGAACTGGGAGGAGAGGACGCAAAGATTATATTCCTCACCGGCGGAGTTGAACAGCGTATGAACGGATCCTGCGCAGGCGGTACTGGTGCATTTATTGACCAGATGGCGGGACTTTTAGGCGTTACTCCCGACGAGCTTAACGAGCTTTCTTTACATAGTGAAAAGCTTTATCCCATAGCTTCAAGATGCGGAGTTTTTGCAAAATCTGATATTCAGCCGTTGCTTAATCAGGGTGCAAAAAAGGAGGATATTTCCGCATCGATATTTCAGGCAGTTGTGGATCAGACCGTTTCAGGACTGGCACAGGGCAGAAAAATCGAGGGTAAGGTTCTTTTCCTCGGCGGACCTCTTTCATTCCTCAGCGGCTTGAGAAAAGCTTTTGTCAATACCCTGAAGCTGGATGAAGAGCATGCTGTTTTTCCTGAGCTTGCACCATGCTTTATGGCTTATGGTTCAGCGCTTCGTGCCGAGCAGATGAGCGAGGAAATGACAATCGACGAGGCTCTTGATAAAATAATAAATGCTAAGTCACAGGATACAATCGCTGTGGGAAAACCATTGTTTGAATCACAGGATGAATATAGAAATTTTGTTGAAAGACACAAAAAATCTGACCTTAAATATGAAGATATAAAGACCTATGAGGGTGATGCTTATTTGGGAATTGACGCAGGGTCAACAACTACAAAGCTGGTGCTTATAACCCCCGATGGCAAATTGCTATATCAGCATTATTGTTCCAATAAAGGTCAGCCCTTGGATATTATCGCCTCAAAGCTGGAGGAAGTTTATGCTTTGGCAAATCCAAAGCTGAATATTAAGGCTTCTGCGGTAACAGGCTATGGCGAGGATTTGATTAAATCAGGTTTAGGCGTTGATTACGGTATTGTTGAAACTGTAGCCCACTATAAAGCGGCAGCTTATTTCTGCCCCGACGTTGACTTTATTATCGATATCGGCGGACAGGATATCAAGTGCTTTAAGATCAAAAATAATGCTATCGACAGCATTATGCTTAATGAGGCATGTTCCTCAGGATGCGGTTCGTTTATACAAACATTTGCTCAGGCAATGGGCTATGAGATTGCAGATTTTGCAAGACTTGGACTTTTTGCAAAAGCTCCTGTTGAGCTTGGTTCAAGATGTACGGTTGTCTCTTCTACCCATCTCCGATCACACGAGCCTCATGAGCATATAGTATTCAGTCTTCTGCTTGAA
>CAMWVM010000143.1 GCA_947177715.1 uncultured Ruminococcus sp. | reverse complement strand
GTATATGACAGTAGCCGCAGTGTGGACAGTTGCCGATATATTCAATGGATTGATGGCACTGCCTAACTTAATTGCAATAATTGCTTTAAGCGGAGTAATTGCCGCCGATTCAAAGGATTATTTTAAACGTATTAGAGCTTCAAAAAAAGGTGAACATGTAGCCGTTTATCATGGCGATTAGTATTATTCAAATATAAAAAGAGAGATTGCATAAAAACTGCAATCTCTCTTTTTTTACTCAAATATTACTTGTCAATTTCTTCGACAGCATCTTCGATTTTATCAAGTGCTTCTTCAACATCTTCAACTGCATCCTCAACAGCTTCTTTTACTGTTTCAGCTGAGTTGTCTGTATCATCTGCTTCATACTCATATTCATCAGAGCAATCGCAGCAGCCGTCACAGCACTCGTCAAAATCTTCATCTAATTCTTCGTAATCATAATCCTCAAGTTCCTTACGCTTTTTCAAAGCAAAAACTGCAGCAGCACCGGCAGCAAGAGCACCGATAGCAGCAAAAATTTTCAATCCACTTGCCATATAAAACAACTCCTTTAATCTTTACACTAAATCTATACATCTCTTGTATTAGATTATATTAATTATATCACAAAGTCCCAAAATAATCAAGCATTTTTCTCAATAACTTCAATAAAGGCCATCGCCCTGTGATTCATCGTTCTGCTGAAGCTTGTACCATCAGTCGTTAGTTATACTATATACAATTTTAAGTCCGATGTAAAAACTACAGCTTTTACATATTTCCTGTGAGATTCATTATAATACTTATGGCAGAAATAGGTGCGGTTTCACATCTTAAAATACGATTTCCAAGCCCTATAACTGTAATTCCTTTTTCAATGCATTCATCAACCTCGGACTGTTCAAATCCGCCCTCGCTTCCAATAAATATTCCTATGTTAGAATCGGAGGTTAAACCAACTTCCCTGAGATTTTTTCCTCCCTTTTCATAACATATAAAAGAATGGTCCATTTTCGCTAAAAGCTCTGTGCATTGATTTATATTCATTATATCCGATATTTCCGGAATTATTCCTCTTCCTGATTGCTTCGCTGCCTCAAGTGCAATCTTCTGAAGTCGGCTGCGTTTTTTGTCAAATCCTTTTTTGTCAGGACGAGAAACGCATCGTGATGTTATAACCGGACATATTCTTGCAGCACCTAATTCCACAGCTTTTTGTACAATCAAATCAAGCTTATCTCCTTTTGGCATCGCCTGAAACAAAGTTAAATTAACGTTGGGTTCAGCAGTCGATTTGCAGGAACTGTTTACTTTGCAAATAACCTGTTCATCTGAAATGCTTTGAATAGAGGTAGAATATTCTATTCCGTTTTTGCAGACAATAAGCTCATCGCCGATTCTCATTCTAAGACTTCTTCCAATGTGAACAGCGTCGCTTCCGCTGATAATTGCAGTATCTTCTGTTATCTCGTTTGAAAAAAATCTCGGCATAATTTAAACTCCCTTGTTTTGATAAAATTTTCTTCGCCATTTTAGACTTAGGATTTTATTCCCTTAGAGCCAGCCGACATCTGGCATAGATTTAAATAAGGGCTTGCCCGTTTTCAACGTGGCAAGGTCGTTTTTAGTGGGAGCTTCTACTCCTACTAAAAACATAATGGCTCCCGCCGCATATAACGGCGGGGGACATCTTGCCTAAGTTATATTATGAGTATACCATAGATTTTAAGATATTTCAATAAATTTCATGGTAAGTACAATTAGCTTTCACAATAATATCACAATAAAAGATTATTATATAAATATCAAAGATGTAAAGCTTTGATAGTTCCGAAAAGATATATCCTCCATATCGTTTTATCGGAATAATTCGTTGATATGCAGGCTATTACCCCAAGCCTTCATATATTAATTCAGCGTTTAACCGCTGAATTCTCCCCTATAATTTTTATTTTTGGCATCCGCTTCAATGCGGATGTTTTTTCTTTGTATTAAATTTTGGTTAAATCAAGTATTTTTAATTGACAGGGAAAAAGTAATGTAATATAATTATACTATATATGTTTATATCATTGTGAGGAAGGCGTATTATGAATTTTTTTTGCGTTGCTTTTTTTATTGTCGCTTTGCAGGTCAATATAAGCGAATCTGTGAATTATATTATCAAGCTTGTGGGATTGTTGTTCTTCATAGGCGGAATTCTTGAAATCTCAGGCTTTAATAAAAGCTTCAAGAGGTTTTTAACACCGGTGAAATTTCTTGTTTTGTTGTCAGCCTTGGCTTCGGCTTTGTTTTTGATTTTTACGTTTACAAGCGTTACAGCAGGTGTGAAAAATATTACAGGCATTATAATCGGAACTGTGATAACTCTTTTAGCTTTACTTTTTCAAAAATCACTGCTTAAATTAATATCTGATGATAAAGAACTGGTAAACGACCTGTCTAATGTGATAAGGTTTCAGAAAAGCTGGAATAAGCTTGCCGCTATAACAATAGCAAATCTTGTGTTTGATATAATAAACCGTGTCATGCCAGTAAAAATTATTGCGGATTTATCAGGACTTATGATGGCGGTAAGTAAAATTGTTATGTATATTTTTGCTTTGATTATCCTTTTCTCTGCAAATAAAATACGAGTGGATTTCAATAAAAAGCATAGCATATAGAATAAAAAAATAAAAGAATAAAAGAAAGGTAAGATAAAATGCTGTCAATTATCATTCCAAGCTATAACGAAGAGGGAAATATTAAACATACCGCAGACGTGGTGTCTGACATTCTGAAAAGCAATAATATTGATTTTGAAATTGTTTTCATAAACGACGGTTCTTCCGATTCTACATGGGAAAAAATGTCCGCTGTCGCTCTTGAAAGAGATAATATTTCTGCGGTCAATTTCAGCAGGAATTTCGGAAAGGAAAGTGCTATTTTTGCTGGACTTGAGGTTGCAAAAGGCGACGCTTGCGTCTTGATGGACTGTGATTTGCAGCATCCGCCGGAAACTATAGTCGAAATGTATAATGTCTGGAAAAACAATGATGTGGATATTGTAGAGGGTAGAAAAAAAGACAGAGGTAAGGAAAATATCCTCTATAAAGGTTTTTCATTGCTGTTTTATAGAATGATTAATAAAACATCGGGACTTGATATGGAAGCAGCTTCTGACTTTAAGCTTATAGACAGAAAAGTCGTTGACGCCCTTAACAGGATGCCTGAAAGATTAACATTTTTCAGAGCAATGTCAAGCTGGGTGGGATTTAAGACAGAGAAAGTCTATTTTGAGGTTGCCGAGCGTGCCGAGGGAGAGTCAAAGTGGTCGGTAAGGTCGCTTATAAAATATGCGGTAAATTCTATTACCTCATTTACAAGTGCACCCCTTCAGCTTGTCACAGTTTTTGGCGTTATAACATTTATTATTTCGATTATTCTGGGAATTAACACTCTCTATAATAAAATCTGGGGTAATTCTGCTGCTGGTTTTTCAACAGTAATTATACTCCAGCTTCTTACCACAAGTATAATTATGTTCAGTTTGGGCATTATCGGATTTTATCTGTCAAAAATCTATGAAGAAATTAAAAACCGACCACGATATATAATAAGTGAAATTGTGACTAAAAATAAGAGTGAAAAAGAAAAGGAGCATTAAATGAATACCACTATTCAGCCCCATGAAAACAAATCAGCTATAGGCAAAATCAGAAGCAAGCTGTGGAATAAAAGAATTTATTTCCTTGTTTTTATTATACCTGTGTTTGTGATGTATGCAGTTTATGCTCTTTTTAAAGTGCATCCGTTCGGCTCTAATTCTGTTCTTGTCCTTGACCTTAACGGTCAGTATGTCTATTATTATGAGGCATTCAGAGATTTTGTGCATGGCGGAGATGAGTTCTTTTATAATTGGTCAAGGAACCTTTCGGGAGAAATGTTTGGTGTGTTTGCCTATTATCTTGCAAGTCCATTTATGCTTATTATCTGCCTGCTCCCAAGAGCGTGGATGTGCGGAGCAATAGAGCTTCTTCAGCTTTTAAAAATGGGTACGGCTGCTGTGACCTTTGCCTTTTTTCTTAAGAAAACTTACAACCCCAAAACGCTGTCTGTAATTGTGTTCAGCAGCTGCTATAGCCTTATGGCATATATGGTCGTTCAGCTAATGAATCCAATGTGGTTGGATGGATTGATCCTTTTGCCGCTGATATGTCTTGGAGTACACAAGCTTGTGGATAACGGAAAGCTGCTTCCGTTTGTAATTCCCATGGCGCTTATGTTTATAACCCATTTTTATATCGGATATATGATGGGAATATTCACTTTCTTCTATTTTGTTTATTATTGCTTTACAAAGAAAAGAAGAATATTTCCCGAGCACTTTTTCAAAACGGTTGTCAAATTTGCATTAGGCACAGTCGTAGCCTTGCTCTGTGCATGTATCGTGCTTGTGCCGGTATATAATTCGTTGAAGCTCGGTAAATTTGAGTTTACAGAACCGGATTTTTCTGTGGCAACACAATTTGATTTTCTGACACTAATTACAAAAATGTTCCCTATGACATATGATTCTGTCAATGTCCAGGGACTTCCGATGATTTATTGCGGAACGCTGACAGTGTTATTGATTCCATTGTTTTTCATGAATAAAAGAATATATATTAAGAAAAAAGTGGGACTTGGTCTGCTTTCAGCATTGCTTATCCTGTGTATGTATATTCGTCCTGTGGATATGGTTTGGCATGGATTCCAAATGCCCAACTGGCTTCCATTCAGATATTCATTTGCCCTTTCGTTTGTTTTTCTTATAATGGCGTTTGAAGCCTTTGAAAATATCAGGGGAGTTACCGCTAAAGAAATAGGCGGAGTGTTTTTTGGAATTCTGGTATTTCTGTTTTGGTGCGAACGAGAAAATTATTCTCACTTTCAGATATTTGAAACTTTCGGCGAAAATGAAAATCCCTATGCTATGCCTCAGGGTATATGGGGTTCGGTTTTAGCTGTAAGCGTTTATTTCGCAGTT
>CAMWVM010000142.1 GCA_947177715.1 uncultured Ruminococcus sp. | reverse complement strand
TGATCTTCACTCTACTAGTCGTCGGCAGCGTCAGATGTGTATTATATACAGGTACAGGGGAGAATACATTCCTGCGGTGCATCGCTGAAGTCAAATTCAATACCATGTTTAGGGAACTCCTCAAGATAGGGGGTAATGGGACGCTGGGGGAGCTTGCCTTTGCCGACAAAAGTGCACTCCACGCCCAGTGCACATGCCACGGGAATAAGAAAACGCATAGTTGAGCCTGATTCGTTGCAATCTATAGTTGCTTTCTTTGGCGGGTTTTCGATTCCTTTGACGGTTGCGATACTTCCGTCAAGGGAAATTTCAGCCCCCAGTGCTTTCATGGCTTCTATGGTTGCAATTATATCCTTTGAGGGATATATATTTGATATTTTCGACGTACCCTTTGCAAGAGCGGAGGCTATTATAAGCCTATGGGCGACGCTTTTTGACGGGGGGATTTTCACTGTGCCTGACAGTTTTGACGGGGTTATTTTTATGTCCATTTTAATTATCCTTTCTTGGAAGTGCCTATGTTATTTAAATAATCCTGCAACTTTTCAACAAGGTTTGCAACATGTATTCCGTCAGCAAACGAGTGATGGACCTGTACGGAAAAAGGCATATATTTTCTTCCTTCTTTTTCATAGAATTTCCCCCAATCAAACATTGGGTTTGCTTTAGTATTATCACCTGAAATGGTGTGTGAAACAGATGTATATGAAAACCATGGCATAGGAGAAAACTGAAAGGCATCATTTGCAGGAAGTGCGGCACAATAGGTTTTCTGTTCTGAAATAATCGCTTCTGCGGAATTAACGTACTCATTTAAAGTATTTTTATATGGTGCACAAACGTAATAAAACAGTTCATCGTTGTTTTTCAGATATGTAAATTCTGTATTGCATTTATCATAAAGCACTACATTTCCATCTAAAAAGCGATAGCGGAAATTTTTAATTTCATTTGCACATTTTGAAACGGCATATATAAAAGCCAATGTAAATGAATAGCTATTATGTTTTATATAGTTATAAAAATTTGTGACATCAATATCCACGGTTATACAATAATTGGGCTGTATTGAGTTTTGAAAAATGGAGCAATGTAATTTTCTTTCCCAGTTTTCGATATTGATTATTTTGTATGCATCATTCACAATTTACACTCCTTCAATCATTTTATTTATGATTTAATATCTTTTCAGGCTCAGCAGACGGAAAATCTTTTAATGTCGGATGATTTGTCAGTGTTTTCAGAATCCTGTATCCGTCATAGCTGTTTACTGCATTTTTCGGAATAGGTTTAAATCCGAAATCAAGATATAATTTTGCAGCAACCCATGTTGTTGTTTGGGTTGGAATTTTTATAGTTGTATATCCCAATTTTCTAAGCTGATTAAGTGTATGGGAGATCAGTGGACGGGCAAGACCCTTGCCTTGATGATCACGCTTTACTGCGACCCAATGGAGCCAGCCTGCTCCCGAAGTATCTTTCGGTTCATAATAAGCAGTAGCGGTTGCCACCTTTTCGCCGTCTTTTGTTTCAACAAAAAACATACGGTTATAAAGCTCGTTTTCCTTTCCGTCGTAGTATTTATTCCATGATTTTAATCCGTCTTCATAGGTTTTGAATTCCTTTGCAGACTTTTCAATCTCAATCCATTTATCTCTGTCGCCGTCCTGATAAAATACAAATTTATAGCCGTCTGGAAGAGGAAACTCTTTAAACGGTTTGTTTTCATCGTTATATAGAACTATTTCATAATATTTTATTCTTTCATCATGGTTATCTAAATTAAGTATATTTTCCATTACATTTCCTCAATAATCTCTGCAATTTCGTTCTCTGCGATTTCTTTTGCAAAGTTATTATCATCAAACTGCATTACGTTTCCGATTTCTTTCTGGAAAACAAATCTAAGTTTTCCGTCACGGACCTTTTTATCAGTATACAGCTTTTTGACGAGGGCTGTTTTGTCTATATAATCCGGTATTTCGGTGGGCAATTTTGCACGCTTATATAAATCAATAACACGCTGGGCATTTTCGCTTGTTATAAAACCAAGTTTTTCCCCCAGCTTTACTTGAGCGGTCATACCTATTGCAAGAGCTTCGCCGTGGAGCAGGCTATAATCCGACACAGTTTCGATTGCACGTCCCACGGTGTGACCAAGATTCAATATTTCACGCAGTCCTGATTCTCTTTCATCCTGCATCACTACTTTATACTTAACGGCACAGTTATGTTCGGAGATATACTCGCAGGCGTCGTGGTCGTTTTCAAGGATTTTTTCAATGTTTTTCTCCAGATATTCAAAGAGCTCTTTATCTCCCAAGCAGGCATGCTTTATGGTTTCAGACAGACCGCTTGAAAGCTGTCTTTGGGGCAGGGTTTTCCATGTATCTATATCAATATAAACCTTTTTCGGCTGATTAAACATACCGATAAGGTTTGTGGCGAGTGGGGTATCTACCGCAGTTTTTCCGCCCACAGATGCATCTGCCGCTGAAAGCAGGGTTGTAGCATAATTGACAAAAGGTACGCCTCTGCCGAAAGTACCTGCAACAAAGCCTGCGAGGTCGGTGACTACACCTCCGCCAACTGCAATTATTGCACAGTCACGGCGATAGCCTTTTTCAAGCATAGAATCCTCTACAAACTCTTTCATTTGTCTGGTTTTGGATTTTTCCCCTGCGGGGATAACGAACAAATCGGCGGTAAATCTTATGGATTTTATCATTTCGCATATTTTAGCGCCGTACAAATCGACCACTATTGAATCGGTTACGACGGCAAACTTTTTAACTTTTCCGCACAGACCGTTATTCAAATCTGCAATTAATGTATCATACAAGTCATGTCCGATTTCGATATCATAGGAATCGTCCACGACTTTTTTTAATTCACAATAGAAATTCATAATTATCAGCCTTTCCTAATTTCTTGAACATTTTTCTGCGTCTATGGCGAGGGCAATAAGCAATCCTGAAAGGGTATTCTCATCGTTATACACATCAATAACATAGGTGTCGGTCCAATGCATAAGTTCTTTTGATACGGTCATGATCTCACGATTTCCGTCATAAACGGTGTAATCCCATTCAAAAAGATTTCCGTCCACAGTCCAATTATTGAAGTTAAGTGAAAACTTCGGTTTGAAAAATGTAAATTCCTTTTTTATGCTGCCAACTAAAACTCCGTTTATGTAGATTTCAAAAACCGGCAGAAAGCTCAGCACTTTTTCTTTAAGCATTCCGATTTCATTTTCATATTTATCGTAAATTTTAAAGCAATGCCCCCACGCAAGCTGTCCTTTTACTGTAAAAACAACGTTTCCGTTTTCATCATAAATATCGTAGCTGTCGAACCACGAAAACATTCTCTGTTTAAATAAAAGACGCATAGTATCAATCCTCGGTAAAAGTTTAGTTAAATCTTCTAAAATACATTTTCGCTTTATTGATTTAAATTGCATATATTATATCACAACTTTATTTAATTGTAAAGGAAAACGCCTTTTAAATTTCTATTTGAGTCATATCTGTGTCCTATGCAAATTTAAAAGGACAGATGCATGATTACGACGTTTTTAGTCATATTTGACAAGATTTACACACAATATTTGGTACATTTATTGCACAAATATTGGTTGATTTTTATTGGAAAATCCGGTATACTTTATTATAATGGGTAAGACATGAAACTCCTATTTACTCTAAGGGTGCAGGAACAGAAAATGTTCTGACATTCTCGTATAATTATTTTGTTGATTATATGTGGATAGGCGATAATGTTGAATGCTTTGTATTCCAAAACTGGGGAGTTGATAAGTTCAAGATCGAAGTTATCAGACCTTGAACTTCTGAATGATAATAAAATTTTAGAGGTGTTACAATATGAAGAAAAAAATATTTTCAGGCTTGCTTTCACTGGCAATGATGTTTGACTGTTTGGCTATGTCTGATGTGGCGTTTGAAGCTAAAGCATATGAAACCTGCGGCGGTTATTGGTATATAGTACTGGAAGATGGTACTGCGGAGATTATAAAATATGTAGGAAGAGAAGAGGAAGTTGTAATACCCGAAACCTTGAATGGCTATACAGTTACAGTGATTGGTACAACAACTGGCAGCGTTACTATTGGAGCATTTGAGGCTCAATGTGATATATATTCGGTAGTTATCCCTGACACTGTAATTTCTATTAAAGAAAATGCATTTTCTGAGTGCTATTATCTTGCAGATATAACTATACCGAGTAGTGTTACCAATATACATTCAACTGCTTTTGACTATACAATGTGGATTAATAATAAACTTGCAGAAGATCCTATGGTTATTATAAACGATATTTTAGTTTGCTCATCTTGTACAGGAGAAGTAATAATACCAAATGAAGTCAAAGCTATTGCAGAAGAAGCGTTTAGTTACAATACTGAACTTACAAGTGTAGTTATTCCTGATGGCATTACTGAAATTGGACTTAATGCATTTTGGGGTTGTGACAACTTAAAGAGTATAACAATTCCTAAAAGCGTTACAAAAATGGATCGCTTAGGATTGGAACCTCACTATAGCGATAAAGTGCTTATAAGATGTTATTCTAATTCTGTTGCACATCAACACGCTATAAATAATGATTTTGATTATGAATTGTTAGATCCTGAATTACAGGGCACAATTTATTATCAACAAAAGTCGGATAATTCAGCAATTCGTTTTATTGCAGATGTAAGCATTGAAGATGTAGAAAATGCAACTTCAGGTAACATCAAGATTGTGGCCAACTCTGATGAATATAACAGGAAAGTAAAAACTGCTTATCGTTCAATAATTGTAAACGGTGAAAAGATGGAAGCCCCTGAGGGTAAATACTATATAATAACTCCTGCGATAATGATAAATGATGACGACGGTGACGTTATTTCAGCAGAATTTACACTGGACGCTTGCAGCGGCAGTATTAAAAGAGAAATTACAATTTAATAAGGTTCAATAAGGGGCATCGCCCCGTCATTAAACAAACGACTGGGCATTAGCCCC
>CAMWVM010000141.1 GCA_947177715.1 uncultured Ruminococcus sp. | reverse complement strand
CAGGAGTCTCGTTGGCTCGGATTTGTGTATAAGTTACAGAATGAATCGCTGTGATTTCAGTTCAGTAATAAAAATAATTCAGGATCATATAAGTGCAGGGAATTTTCTCAATCAAATTGACTTGGTATATAATCTTTTTGAACACTTTATCAATGAGAATATTGACTTTGATTATGGGCAAACCTGCCGCTGGATAAACGGCGCTGCTCCTGTAAGTCCGAGAATTGCAAAATTTTACCTTGATGATAAAAATGCCGAATATCTGAGCCGTAATATCAAAACTAATATCCTATCACTTTTTTATGATACGGCAATGACGGAAATGGATTTGTACAATCTTGTAATTTCCGATATGAGCATTTCCGAACAGAAAAGAACCGAGCTTACACACGGTTATCCATATAACGATAAAGCGTATATAGCGGACTTTTTCGGCAGAGTAATAATTTTTGCAATAAACCGAAAGTTTGAAAAACGAAGCAATAAAACGCTTACCACTTCTGGAATGCTTTCACCGATAACAACCGACGTTATTTTTGACGGAGCATTGCCAAAGCAATGCAAATATTTCTGCGGACGGGCTAATGAAATCTCCAAGCTTCACGAATTACTTTCCGATATGAGTAAAATATTTATAAGCGGAATTGCAGGTATCGGCAAAAGTGAATTTGTAAAGGTATACGCAAATATCCACAAAAAGGACTACACAAATATTCTGTATTTCAACTATACAGAAAGCTTGTAAAATATGATTGCCGACATGGATTTTGCTGACGATATGCCCGACGAGGATAACTCTGTTCGTTTCAAGAAACACAACAGATTTTTGCGAAGCCTTAAAGAAGATACGCTGGTTATAATTGATAATTTTAACACCTCCGCTTCAAAAGAACCGCTGCTTGACGTTGTTCTAAAATATAACTGCAAGGTTATTTTCACAACAAGAAGCAAGTTTGAGAGTGCTTATACTTACAAATTAAAAGAAATTTCCGATATAAATATTCTTGCAGACTTTGCGGGAAAGTTTTATTCAGATATTGAAAATAACCGTGATACTGTCATTAAAATAATCGAGGCAGTACATAGCCATACTCTTTCGGTAGAATTGTCCGCACGGCTTTTGCAAAAGGGTATGCTTGAACCAAATGAACTGCTTGAAAGGCTTTCCGAAAACGGAGCAAATCCCGAAACAGCGGATAAAATAGGTGTTACCAAGGACGGAATAAATATCAAGGCAACATACTACAATCATATTCACACGCTTTTTGAACTATATACGCTTGATGATGAAATGCAGGCAATTATGCGGTGTATAACTTATGTTCCAAGCTGCGGGATTCGTGCAAAAATGTTTGCAAAATGGCTTGAATTACCCGATATGAATTCTATCAACGACTTGATGGAAACAGGCTTTATTCAGAATATTTTTGCCGATAAGATTTCACTTGCGCCAATGATAAATGACATTACTATTGAGGATTTGAAACCGTCAGTATCGAACTGCAAAACAATGCTGACATCAATACAGCAGATTTGTCTACGCCACGGCGAGGATATTTCGTACAGCAAAATTCTTTTTGAAACTATTGAGAAAATAACAAACCGTGACAAAAATGACGATACGGAATTTTATATCCGATTTATTGAGGACGCATTTTCATACATGGAAAAATACAAGTATGAAAACGGTATGCGGCTTATTGTTTCTGAAATGGAACGCTTTAAAGAAGAATTGCAGCCAAACGATATTGCGTTGTTGTACGACTTCAAATCTGCTGTTGAAGCAATGTTCGGGACAAGTCTTAAAAAAGCTATAGAATTATCCAAGAAGGCAGTTACGGCTTGTGTTCCCGAGGATAATTTTCACCTTGCGGCAAATCTGAATATGAACCTTGGATATTATTATCACATGAGTGGCGACTTGAAAAATGCAAAGCTTTTTATAGAAAAGGGCATGAAATTTATGTCGGAGCATAACGAGTTGAATAACGATATAATCATAATGCTCCACAACTATTCAAATCTTATGAGCGATTGCGGCGAACCGCTGAAAGCTGTTCGTGCAATGAAAAAATGTGCCGAAATGATAAAGGAAAATCATACGGATATGTGCTCCGATTATGCAGATTTGTATTTTGATATTGGTGTGATTTACTTGCAGATTGGCGAGAACCGTAAGGCAGAGGATTGCTTTAAAGAGGCGTTTAGGGTTTATAAAAATATTTACGGCGAGGAAGATTCATCATATATTGAAAAGCATGATGAAATGATTAAATATATTAGGAACACAAATTTAAACCAAATACAATTTTTAGGAGGTATATAAAATGAGAGATGATTTTAGTAGCAGTACGAAAGATTTATTATTTAAAAGAGTGTGTGGAATATGCAGTAATCCAAATTGCAGAAAGTTAACTTGTGGTCCTTCTAAGGAAAACAACAATACTGCTGTAAGTAATATTGGTGTAGCCGCTCATATTTGTGCAGCTTCTGCTGGCGGTCCTCGCTATGATGAAAACATGACAGAAGAGGAGCGAAAGTCTTTTCATAATGGTATATGGTTATGTCAAAACTGTGCACATTTAATTGATACTGATGTTAAAACTTATACTGTAGATACTCTTAAAGAATGGAAAAAAATTGCTGAAGAAAATGCAAAACAAAATAATGGAAAAGAATGCAATTTAGGGTATGCACCTTTACCAGATGAAATATCATCTGGTAAAATGTTAAAAGATTACTTCTTCAGTCAAATAAATGAACATCGAATTTGGCATTTTTTAATGTGTAATACAAAATCAGTTCCACTCTCCTATAATGATATGTGTAGCGCAGATGAATTTGTTGATAATATATATAAGATTCTCACGAAATGTAGTCATTCATGTTATGATTTAGAAGGGAAAAAAAGTTATAAAAATATAGCAATTTATTTTTGTATTTTTGAAAAATATAAATTTTTATTAGGATTATTATGTTTTCCAAATCCAAACGGCATAAATTTTTATATAGAAGATGAAGATCTCGGTAAATTTGAAAAACTTAATAATGTCACAAACAATATACTTGAGAAAATAATTAATGCAATAAAAAGTAAAGAACTATTAAATGATGATGAATTTCATGAGTGGTATTCTTTAATAGATTCCATAAACAATGGAATTATTTAACACCATTACAATATCATTCTAAATATTGAATTATTCTCAAAACAATATCGGTAACCACCAACAACGGCGAAAGCAATAAAAGCCAAGCTCCTAAACAGTCAATACGCCGCAGTATTGCCACTTGTGCGCTAACGAATTCAGCAGCATTTTTGCAATTCTCCGTGCATTTGTCAACTTCATTTCTCAAAATATTAACAGCCTTTTGGTTATCTTTAATCATCTTGTCAAAAGTACCTTTCTGCTGTTTTTGAATTAAGGAATAAACATTATTCAGAATATTAACGACTTCTTCCTGAATTTCGTCTTTGTACTGCTCCTGCACGTTCAGAAGCTTTAACTGTCCGTTGTTCATCTTCCGAAGCTCGCTTTCTGTACCGTTCATAAAGTCGGTCAAAGTCCTGCAAAGCTTTTCTGTTGTTGCAAGCAGCAGCGACACCTGATATTTGTCCTCCGCCGACTGCCGTTCTTCCTCCCGAAGAGCCATGACCTTCTCCCACAAACTCTCTAAGTCCTGCTTCGGCTCGTTCAAATTCGTTTGACATTGTGTATTTCTTACTAAGCTCATATTCTATCCCCTTTCTGGTGTATAACTCTCCAAGCCTGCTTCCCCGAACGGAAACAGGCTTTCCGCTTTTGTCCTTGTATTCGGGGTGACGGTACGATACCGTATTTCCAGCAACCCGACATTCAATATTGTAATGCATTTTCAAAGCATTGATTACATCATTGAACGTGCGATTGTTATTGTCGGCAATTTCAATTTGTATTACTTCTCTTAATTCGTCCTTAAAGGTTTCAGCGCCACGACTTTTCATCTGCTTTTCAGCAAAGGTTTCTTTGTCATGCTGACGCTCCAGATCGTGATTGTAAAAATTCTCACGAACGGAATTTACAAAACCGTGCTCTAAACATTGTTGACCGAAAAATTCAGACATTTCATATAGATCACGCTGACTTCTGCGATAGGATTTTCCCGTTTCGATATTGCAGTTGCTTATCAAAAAGTGCGCATGAATATGTTCTCTGTCAGTATGTACGGCAAACAAAACCTCGTAACCTTTTGAATAAATAAAATGCTCCGCAAATTGTTTTGCAATATTAAAAGCGGTTTGGTAATCGGGATTATCTTTCGGGTAAAACGATATTGACATCTTGTGTGCAAGAATTGTATTTGGTTTTAAACGGCTGTACGATTTACCATTCAGTTTTCGTGTAACAAGAATACTGTTTGCAAAATTATCACGATTGCAGCCGAGAGCGGTGTATAAGCTGCCCGCTGTTTTGCGTATACCGTCCCGAATTTGCTCGGGCTTTTTACCTAGCATATATAACGCCGCCGACTTCAATTGTCCAACAGATTTGCATGGCTTATAATCCACATTAACGTTGCCAAAAGCCAATTAATCATCTCCGATCGGGTTTGTTTTTTGTGGGACTTCATCAATTATATACGCATTTATAAGAGGCTTTTCAAGGAAGCTTTTCAGCTTGTCCATTACCGAAAAATATTCCTCTGACATTCTGTAAAGTTCAGATTTGAATTCGTAATCACGACCAATATTTGCAAGATAAGCAATTTGATTAAGATTAATGCCAATCCTGCGAAGCTCGTTATACAGTATCTTCAAGGCTTTATTAAAGCAGTATATCTTTATTTTTGAATTATTCAAAAGCCTAACGAAAAAGTCGGTTTTGGAAAGTCCGCTTGCAGCTTGCTTTTTATTGAATAATCCAATTTCGTTGTCTGAAAGTCTTATTGCAAATTGATTATTTCTTGTTCGCTTCAATAATTCTCCTTTCTCCGAGCTATGCTCGGCGACAAGCAAACCGTGTCGGTTTGCTTGGGGGTCTCGGGGGCTTGCCCCT
>CAMWVM010000140.1 GCA_947177715.1 uncultured Ruminococcus sp. | reverse complement strand
ATGTGTATACTAGACAGATGTATGCTATAATATAAAAGATACTTATATTAACGGAGGAAAGTAAAATGAGTTTAAAATCTACAAACAAAGTTGAAACAAATAAGGTTGAACTGGAAATAGAGATTTCACCTGAAGCTTTTGAAGAAGCTATCGAAAAAGCTTATCAGAAGGCTAAGAAAAATATTCAAATCCGTGGATTCCGTAAGGGTAAAGCTCCTCGTAAGCTTATTGAAAAGGAATATGGCGAAAATGTTTTCTTTGAGGACGCTGTAAATCTCCTCTATGGTCCTGAAGTAGATAGTGTTATTGCTGAATCAGGACTTGAACTTGTTGCAAGACCTGAAGCTGAGGTTACTTCAATCGATAAGGCTAAGGGTGTTGAAATCAAAGTTACATGCATTACAAAGCCTGAAGTTGAAATTGACGGCTATAAAGGTATAGAAGTTGAGAAATCTGTCAAGGATGTAACTGACGAAGATGTTGCAAGAGAGGCTGACAAACTCAGAGAAAAGAACATGAGAATCGTTACAGTTGATGATAGAGCTGCTGAAATGGGCGACGATGTTCTTATTGACTTTGAGGGATTTAAGGATGATGTTGCTTTTGAAGGCGGAAAAGCTGAGGACTTCACACTTTCATTGGGCAGCGGACAGTTTATCCCTGGATTTGAAGAAGCTGTTGCTGGTCATAACGCAGGTGAACAGTTTGACATAAATGTAACTTTCCCGGAAGACTATCAGGCTAAAGAGCTTGCAGGTGCACCTGTTGTATTCAAGATTAACCTTAAGAGCATTTCTAAGAAAGAGCTTCCTGAGATTGATGATGAAATGATTAAGGATTCAACAGAGTTTGATACAGTTGACGAATATAAAGCTGACGTAAAGAAGAAGCTTGAAGAGGCTGCTGAAAAGGAAGCTGACGCTATCGTTGAAGAAAAACTTTTCGATACTGTAATCGCTAACCTTAAAGCTGAGATACCTCAGGTAATGTTTGACAACCGTGTAAATGAAATGGTAAGCGAGCTTGAACAAAGACTTGCACCTCAGGGTATTTCACTTGATCTTTATCTTCAGTATTCAGGTCAGACAATGGAAGCTCTTAGAAAGATGTACGGCGAGCAGGCTGAAAAGCAGGTTAAGCTGCGTCTTGCTCTTGAAAAGGTTGCACAGCTTGAAAACATTGAGGTTTCTGAGGATGAAAGCAATGCAGAGTTTGATAAGCTTGCAGAGCAGTATAAAATGCCTGTTGAGCAGATCAAGGTTTACATTAGAGCAGAGGACCTTAAGAAGGATATAGCTGTTGGAAAGGCTGTTGACCTTATTAAGGATTCCGCAGTAATTAAGTAATTTTGTAATATTATGTCGATTTCGCTCGCTGGTAACATAGCGAGCGAAAAGTGTATTAACAGGAGGAGATAACTATGGCATTGGTTCCTTATGTAGTAGAACAAACAAGCAGAGGCGAAAGAAGCTATGATATCTATTCAAGGCTTCTTAATGACAGAATAATTATGCTCTGTGACCAGATTGACGACGCAACAGCAAGTGTTGTAATCGCACAGCTGCTTTATCTTGAAGGACAGGATCCTGAAAAGGACATTGACCTTTATATCAACAGCCCTGGCGGAGTTATCACCGCTGGTATGGCAATTTATGATACAATGCAGTATATTAAGTGTGACGTGTCAACAATTTGTATAGGTATGGCTGCTTCGATGGGTTCATTTTTGCTTTCAAGCGGTGCAAAGGGCAAGAGATATTCTCTCCCTAACAGCGAAATCATGATTCACCAGCCGCTTATTTCAGGTGGTCTTTCAGGGCAGTGTACAGATATAAAAATTCATTCTGATCATTTGGTAAGAACAAGAGAAAAGCTCAATGGAATTCTTGCTCAGAACACTGGTAAATCTATTGAGCAAATTGCATTGGATACTGAAAGAGATAATTTTATGTCTGCACAGCAGGCACTTGATTACGGTCTTATAGACAAGGTTATCACAAACAGATAGGATTGATGAAAAATGACTAACGAAACAATGAAGAGATGTAACTTCTGCGGAAAGTCAGAAAACAAGGTCAAAAATATGTTTTCAGCCGGCGAGAGTCATATTTGTGATGAGTGCGTAATGTTCTGTTATAATATATTGGAAGAACAATCGGGTGCTCCTGGGGCAAAAGCCTTTTCTCGTATAAAGAAGGATAAGGCTATTGGCAATGGTGAGATTACTCTCAAAAAGCCTGCGGATATCAAAGCTGTGCTTAACGAATATGTTATCGGTCAAGACGAGGCAAAGATAGCACTTTCTGTTGCGGTATATAACCATTATAAGCGTATTATGTCACTTGCAAATACAGATGATGACAATGTGGAAATTCAGAAGAGCAATGTCTTGCTTTTAGGTCCTACTGGTACGGGAAAAACTCTTCTCGCACAGACCTTGGCAAAGCTTTTGAATGTACCTTTTGCCATTGCTGACGCCACAACTTTGACAGAAGCAGGATATGTGGGCGATGATGTGGAAAACGTGCTCACAAGGCTGATTCAGGCTGCGGATTATGATGTGGAAGCCGCTTCAAAGGGTATCATATATATTGATGAAATAGATAAGATTGCAAGAAAAAGCGAGAACACCTCAATTACACGAGATGTAAGCGGTGAGGGAGTTCAGCAGGCACTTTTGAAAATCATTGAGGGTACAGTTTCAAATGTTCCCCCTCAGGGCGGCAGAAAGCACCCTCATCAGGAATTCATTCAGATAGACACTAAGAACATTTTGTTTATTTGCGGCGGAGCTTTTGAAGGTCTTGAAGCCGTTATTAAAAAGAGAACGGATTCTTCTTCGCTTGGCTTTGGCGGAAACATCAAGGACAAAAAATCGGACAGCAACGTTATGAAAAAGGTGCGTCCGCACGATTTGGTTAAGTTCGGACTTGTACCGGAGCTTGTGGGAAGATTGCCAGTTATTACAGTTCTTGAAGAGTTGGACGAGGACGCACTTTGCAGAATTCTTACTGAGCCTAAAAACTCACTTCTCAAGCAATATACAAAGCTATTCAAGCTTGACGGAATTGAATTAGAGGTTACTGATGATGCGAAGAGAGAGATTTCTAAGATGACAATTGCACAAAAGACAGGTGCAAGAGGACTTAGAGCGGTTGTAGAAAAAATTCTTACAAAGCTTATGTTCGAGTGTCCGTCTGATGATGAGATTGTCGGTATAAAAATCACTCCCGAATGTGTTCTCGGAGAAATGGATCCTGAGATTTCAAGAGCAAAAAACTCGCCGAGAAAAGGTGCGTAATATTGCTCATCCGATATGAGGACTTTGCATGTTTGGTACTGCGAAGGCAATGCTTTTAAAATCATAACTATTGACGACAGAAAACACGCTTTGAATCAGACTAAGTTTTGCCTTAAAAGAGGCACTGTTTTACAATGCATCAAGTAAAAAAGATTTCTGATAAAGAATTTAGCACGAAAGTTCCAATGTTATAGGTATGACTTATAGCCTTCCTGGATTGAATAATCTGGAAGGCTATTGTTGTTAATTGTTAAAAAATAAGTTTTTGGGTAATTTGATGATTTAATTCTATATTATAGACAAGTAAAGGCCGTGTAATATAGCAAGAATCTTAACGTTTTTAAAAACTGTATTTAGGTATATTTTAAGGAGAATTTTTATGAAGTCAAGGAATAAAATTATAAGTTTTATGTGTGTTATTACAATTTTAATAACAATTTTTCAGCTTCCGGTATTTTCTGTGAGTGCAGCAAGTAAAGGGCCAGTTAGTTACTATGGACAAATGCAGGCAAATGGAAACAAAATCATCGGGTCTAATACAAATAATCCAATGCAAGTAAAAGGAATGAGTTTTTTCTGGAGTAACTGGTCGACTCATATGTATAACAGCGCAACTGTTGACCGTATGGTAGATGAATTTAAATGTGAAATGATTCGTTGTCCATTTGGAGTAGATGATAACGGAAATCCATATAGCCCTTCTGATGAAACTAAATACCGTGAAGTAATAGAAGAAGCTATTGAGAGAGACATTTATGTCATTATCGACTGGCATTCTCATGGAGCACATAATAATGTTAATGCAGCTAAAGACTTTTTCTCAAGAATGGCTCGTGATTATGGTAAATATGACAATGTTATTTTTGAAGTGTATAATGAACCTACGAATGTTGCATGGACAACAGTAAAATATTATGCTGAACAAGTGATACCAAGTATAAGACAATACTCTGACAATCTTATACTCGTCGGAACACCGACTTGGTCACAGGATGTTGATATTGCAGTAGATAATCCGATAAACGATGAAAATTTAGCGTATGTTATTCATTTCTATGCAGGAACACATTCTCAGTATCTGAGAGATAAAGCGAATTATGCGCTAAATAAGAATATGACTATTTTTGTAAGTGAGTGGGGTTCTGTAAATGCCGATGGAAACGGTGCAATAAATTATAATTCTACACAGGAATGGTTAGAGTGGATGGATCAGAATAAACTTTCCTGGTGTAACTGGTCGATAAATGATAAAGATGAAACTTCCAGTATTTTTTATTCTAACGGGTCATTGAGAGAAGCAGGATATTATTTAAAAAGCATTCTTAACAACAGTGCGGAATACGCTGAATGGAGAAACTTTTCACAGGACGATGCAAGCAGCAGTAAAACCGATACTTCAAGCAGTGTTGAAAAACAAGATGTAATAATTGCTCAGGGCGGTTCTGCTTCTTTGACATGGGGCACAGACTATGCTATTGATTTCAGTCTTTCCGGCTGTGATTCAGCTAAAATAGTAGTAGATGCAAATGCGAGCAATCTTCAGATCGCCATTGCTCCAGGATGGACCGTACTTGTTAACACAACAGAAGTTTACGGTAATTATACATATGATTTCTCAGTTTATCAAATACCAGTTTTCTCCGGCAATCATAAACTGGTTGTACAAGGACAAGGGAGCGTTAACAGCGTAAAAATTATTGGCTCTAAAGAGTTACCTGTTGTACCTGACAGCTCTT
>CAMWVM010000139.1 GCA_947177715.1 uncultured Ruminococcus sp. | reverse complement strand
ATATAACAACGACTTATGTCCCCCAGCCTCCAACCTATCCTTTCGGATAGCTGTGGCGGCGGACAACTTAGTCTTTCAGTGGGGGGCAATCCCCCACTGAAACCCTAAGGGGCTAACGCCCAGTCGTTTGTTGAATGACGGGGCGATGCCCCTTATTGAAGGGTTTAATAAAAACACAAAATAGTTTAAAAAGACTGATACATCATTTTAGATATATCAGTCTTTTTTATATACACAGTTTTAATATAGTCTTGAAAGCTATTAAGCATTATGTTATAATCAAAATACGATACTGAAAGGAAACAATCAAATAATGTATAGGATTTATATTATAGAAGACGATTTCACTATTGCTTCACTTATGAAAAAGAACCTGGAAAACTGGGGTTACACTGTAAAACGGACAGAAGATTTTCAGAATATCATAGGTGAATTTACGGAATTTGAACCGCACATGGTTTTGGTTGACATTATGCTCCCATTTTTCAACGGTTATCACTGGTGCAATGAAATTCGCAAGATTTCAGATATACCGATTATTTTCATCTCTTCAGTTTCAGACAACATGAACATTGTTATGGCTATGAATATGGGCGGAGATGATTTTATTTCAAAACCCGTAGACTTGAATGTTATGACTGCAAAAATACAGGCTTTATTACGACGGACATATGATATGGGAAGCAAAATACCTGTCCTTGAACACAAGGGTGCTGTACTTAATCTTAACGATGCCACGCTTTCCTATAATGGAATTAAAATTGAGCTTACTAAAAATGACTTTCGTATTTTACAGACACTTATGGAGAACAAAGGCAAGATCGTAAGCCGTGACACGCTCATGACAAAGCTATGGCAAATTGATTGCTATGTTGAAGAAAACACGCTCACAGTTAATGTTACAAGACTTAGAAAAAAGCTTGAAGCCGTAGGATTGACTGATTTTATCAAGACCAAAGTGGGTGCTGGATATATAATTGAATGAGGTTTGGAATGAAACTATTTTTTAAATATGTTTATCAATATCGATACAGTGCTGTTGTATTGATGATTTTTACGTTAATTTTTGGAGCAGTATTTTTTCTTTATGATGTCAAGGCAGAAGCTGTGATTTATGCGGATTTAATTTGCAGTGTAATTGCTTTAGTTATGATAAGTCTGAATTTTATAAAATTCAGAAGAAGACATTTACTTATGCAGGATATACACGCTAATCTTCCTCTAATGACTGATAAGATACCAAGTTCTGAAAATCTTACACAGGATGATTTGCAAAAGATTATTGATAGACTTGCACAAATCAATAACGAGAACATAACACATTACAACAGCAAACGCCGTGAAAGCATAGATTACTACACCTTATGGATACATCAGATCAAAACTCCTATTGCGGCGATGCAAATGATATTACAGTCGGAGGACACTGAAACAAACAGGGAGCTTTCAGCCGAATTATTCAGAATAGAACAATATGCAGAAATGGTACTGAATTATTTACGGCTTGACAGCTCGTCTTCGGATTTTATTATAAAAGAATATGAGCTTGACAGCATTATCAAACAGGCTATACACAGATATGCCCCTTTATTTATCAGACAAAAAATCAAGCTGATATATTCAGACACTAATGCCAAGGTTTTAACAGATGAAAAATGGCTTGTATTCATAATTGAACAAATTCTTTCAAATGCGGTTAAATACACTTCAAAGGGTTCTGTTACAATCACTTTTACCGAAAATAAAATTCTAAAAATCACTGACACCGGTATGGGAATAGTAGCTGAAGACATACCAAGAATTTTTGAAAAGGGATTTACAGGGTTCGGAGGACGAGCCAATAAAAAATCCACTGGCTTGGGGCTATACCTTTGCAAAAAGGCTGCTGACAAGCTTTTCCACAAACTAAGTGTAGAATCACAGATTGGTATTGGAACAACATTTTCTATTGACCTCAGTTCTGCAAATATTAAAATTGAATAGCTGAGCATGAGATTACCTTACAAAAATGTCACATAAATAAGCCGAAATGTCACACAAATAGATGTTTGACTTTCGGCTTTAATGATATAATAAATACATAACAAAGACAGGAGGTCAATTAACATGTCTATTTTATTAGATGTAAACAATCTTGAAAAGATTTACACGACACGCTTTGGCGGAAACCAAGTTAGAGCTTTATCCGATGTAACATTTTCAGTAGAAAGCGGAGAATATGTTGCTATAATGGGAGAATCGGGTTCGGGAAAGACGACTTTGCTCAATATTCTTGCCGCCCTTGACAAGCCAACCAGCGGATATATTTATTTACAGGATAAATGTCTTTCCAAAATCAAGGACAAGGAGCTTTCAGCCTTCAGAAGAAAAAATTTAGGCTTTGTTTTTCAGGATTTTAATCTGCTTGATACGTTCAGTTTGAAAGATAATATTTTTCTTCCCCTCGTACTTTCAGGAAAGAAATACAGCACAATGGAAACACGTTTACAGCCCATTGCAAAGATGCTGGGTATTTCGGAAATACTGAACAAATTTCCATATGAGGTTTCAGGGGGACAAAAACAGCGTGTGGCTGTTGCGAGGGCAATAATTACTGAACCGAAACTTATTCTTGCAGACGAACCGACAGGTGCGCTTGATTCAAAATCAGCAGACAATCTTTTGAAAGTGTTTGCTGACATTAACAAGGCAGGACAGACAATTCTTATGGTTACACACTCCGCAAAGGCTGCAAGTCATGCAAGCAGAGTAATGTTCATTAAGGATGGCGAAGTATTCCATCAGATTTACAAAGGTAACTGTTCCAATGAGGAAATGTATTATAAGATCTCTGATACGCTCACACTGCTTGCTTCGGGTGGTGACAGAAGATGAACAGAATGCTTTATCCCAAACTTGCTGCAAGCAACATAAAAAAGAATGCAAAGACATACGTTCCATATATAATCACCTGCATTCTCACAGTTGCAATGTATTATATAATGGAATCACTGTCGGGAAATGAGGGACTTAATAATATTTTAGGAGCAGACACCGTCAGCTATACATTGGAACTCGGAAGCAGAATAGTAGCAATTTTTGCTTTTATATTCCTATTTTACACCAATAGCTTTCTTACTAAAAACCGTAAAAAAGAGTTTGGACTTTTCAACATTCTCGGAATGGAGAAAAAGCACATATCAAAGGTGATTGGATTCGAGAGTATTTATGTTGTACTTATAAGTCTAAGTGCAGGTTTCCTTGTGGGAATTTTGCTTGACAAGCTTATGTATCTTGTAATAACAAAGCTTATTAAAGCGGAAATTACTCTTGGCTTTTATATTTCAAAAGAAGCTATATTGCATACTCTCATACTATTTGGAATATTATTCTTGATTATTTTCTTAAACTCACTGAGAATGATTCACTTGGCTAAACCTATAGAGCTGCTTAAAGGCGGAAGTATGGGAGAAAAAGAACCAAAATCCAAATGGCTCATTGCAATCCTTGGACTGGGATGCTTAGGCGGAGGATATTATATTTCCCTCACGGTTGAAAATCCTATTGCAGCACTCTCTTTATTCTTTGTTGCGGTAATACTCGTTGTAGTGGGAACATATCTGATTTTCACTGCAAGCAGCATCTCATTTCTTAAACTATTAAAAAAGAACAAAAGATATTATTATAAAACCAACCATTTCATCAGCGTTTCGGGAATGATATACAGAATGAAACAGAACGCTGTAGGTTTGGCAAACATATGCATACTTTCAACTATGGTACTTGTAATGGTATCGTCAACGGCGTCGCTCATTATCGGTACTGAAGATCTTATTACAGAACGTTACCCATATGAAATAGCGATTGAAAGCTATGATAATGACGCACAAGTCAACGATAAACTTGTAAATACTGCAAAACAAACTGCTCAAAAGGAAAATATTAAAATAGAGAAAGAAATACAGTATTCAAGTCTTGAGTTTACAACTGTTTTTAACGGAAAAGACACATTCTCTGTAGACGTTGATTACAGTTTGGATATGAGCAATGATTTGAGAATTTTATTCTTTATCACAGCAGAAGATTACTCTGATTTCATCGGTAAAGACATTAATCTTAAAGACGATGAAGTAATTATCTATTCAAACAGAAACGACTATAATAAAGACAAGGATTATTTTAAGGTATTCGGCAAGCTATATAAAATTGTTGACAGGACAGATAAATTTGTAGGAAATGGTATGATTTCAGCAAATATCACTCCTACTCACGGTATTGTTGTAAAAGACATTTCAATAATAAAAGAACTTTATGAAAAGCAAAAAGAAGTTTTAGGAGATTATGCAAGCAATATTGAATTTTATTATGGATTTGACACTGGAAGCAGTGTGGAAAAACAGACGGATTTATATACAAAGATAAAAAATGAAATTAATTCTCAAGGCAAAGAGTTGGGCTCTTATGATATAGAATGTCGTGAAAGTCGGCGTGACGGAATTTATGGACTTTATGGAAGCCTATTTTTCCTTGGAATTTTCTTGGGATTACTTTTCATAATGGCAACAGTGCTTATTATATACTACAAGCAGATTTCAGAGGGATATGAAGACAAAAAACGTTTTGAAATAATGCAAAAAGTAGGAATGAGCGAACAGGAGGTAAAAGGTTCTATTCGTTCACAGGTACTTACTGTATTTTTCCTGCCTCTTATTACAGCTGGAATTCATGTAGCTATAGCTTTCCCGATCATCAGTAAAATTCTATTAATGCTAAACCTTACAAACACAAAACTTTACGTTATTTGCACAATCGCAAGCTTCCTGGTTTTCACATTAATATACGGCATTATATATTTACTTACAGCAAAGGTTTATTACAGAATCGTGAAAAAATAATTAAAACATTAAAATGCTCCCTTACTTTGGGAGCATTTTTTCAAATAAGGGCTTGCCCGTTTTCAACGTGGCAAGGTCAGCGTTAGCTGACGTTTTTAGTGGGAGATTTTACTCCTACTAAAAACATAATGACTCCCGACGCCACAGCTATCCGAAAGGATAGGTTGGAGGCTGGGGG
>CAMWVM010000138.1 GCA_947177715.1 uncultured Ruminococcus sp. | reverse complement strand
CACAGCTATCCGAAAGGATAGGTTGGAGGCTGGGGGACATCTTGCCTAAGTTATAGGACTTTTTCCTTTCTGAAATAAGGAAAAGGTGTGAAACATTGAAAGGAGGATATGCTCTTGACGGAGCATTGTCATAAAAATGAAAAAAGTTCATGTTTCTGCAATTAACCGAAAACTTAAGGAAGATGAAAGTGATTTTATTCATAAATGTGAGAAAAGCTATTTTTCTCAGGTGAAATCCATGGCGGATATAATTTATCAGCGAGGTGATTCAAGACCTATAGTTCTGCTGTCGGGTCCGTCAGGTTCAGGAAAAACAACTACTTCACTTAAGCTTGAACAATATCTTGATTCAATGGGAATGTGTACCCATACCATTTCTATGGATGATTATTTTTTGCCTGCAAATGAAAATCCTCAGGCTATGACAGAAACCGGAGAAATAGATTATGAATCGCCCTATCGTTTGGACATTCCTCTTTTAAACGAGCATATGATGAAAATTGCAAATTGCGAGGAGGTTTTGCTTCCGTCATTTGATTTTAAACATCAAACTCGTATTCAAGGAGGACGACTTAAAAGAAAGCCCGGCGACATTGTAATATTTGAGGGAATTCACGCACTCAACCCTGATGTAACAGGTATGACGGATGGATTTGCTAATTGTGTTTATGTAAGCGTCAGGTCAAGAATTCAAACCTCTGACGGCGCTTGTCTTCATCCCTGTATGATTAGGCTGATGAGGCGTATTATCAGAGATAAGTTTTTCCGAGCACGTCAACCAGTTGAAACCCTTGCAATGTTTAACAGTGTTGAGCGTGGTGAAAATCTTTATATAATGCCTTATAAGCAGCGTGCAGAATTTAATATAGATACGTTTATACCATATGAAGTTTCGGTATATAAAAGCTTTCTTTATGATGATTTGATTGAAGCGTCAAAAACCTGTGATGATTTTGATAAATTTAGTTTGATAACATCAGTTTTTGACGAGTTAGATACTTTAGATATTGATCTTGTTCCTCCCAATGCACTTATACGAGAGTTTATTGGCGGTAGTTCATATAAATATTAAAAAGCTGTTCGCTTTTTTGCGAACAGCTTTCTCTTTTATTTGTATTAGTTTTGACAAGTCCATGGTGTCATGTTCAGGCGGATAAAATATCCTTGTTCTTTTGAACAAACAGGGCAGATGTTCGGCGCCTGAGGACCTTCCATAATAAATCCGCAGTTAAGGCAGAACCAAGTTTCGGATTTATCTGAGGAGAATAATTTATTTTGTTCCATTAGCTGACCAAAAGAGTGGAATCTATCTCCATGATATTTTTCGATCTTTGCAATATTGGTAAAGTCCTGTGCAATCCTTGCAAATCCCTCATCTCTTGCAACCTGAGCGAATGAAGGATAAACGTCTTCAAATTCTTCATATTCGTTGTGGTGAGCCATTTTCAGCAAATCCAATGTGTTTGCTGAAAGGTCTACAGGATAACCTCCGTCAATGTGAATGGTGTCGCCTGCACATTCTTTAAGATGATTGTAGAAAATAAGCGCATGCTCTTTTTCCTGATTGGCAGTGAATTTGAATAGATCCGCAAGTACATAAAGCTTTTGCTGTCTTGCTTGTTCTTCTGCGTGAGTATAGCGGTTTCTTGCTTGGCTTTCTCCTGCGAAAGCTCTCATAAGGTTTTCTTTTGTTTTGCTTGAATTAAAATCAACACCCATAATTTTGCTCATATTCCCTTTGGGAATATGCCTCCTTTCAATATTTTGTATTTTAAGTTATCGCATTTAAATGAATGATAAAGATAATGTCTATTACATTGTTAAAGTTCCGTTTTCGCTTTCAAAAAGAATGAGAATTTGTTCTTCTTTGCCTGTTACTGCATTTACATATACCAGCACATGACCGCCGTTTTCATTTCTGCATTTAAATTCATAGCAAAAACGTTCTTCTGTTCCTTCGGAAGGAATCAATGCAAGCTGACGACTTTCAATAGTAAGCATAGGAGATACTTTCTTTTCTGCATCTAAAGGAGAAATTCTGTCCTTGCTGTAATTTCTATCTTCATGATTTACAAGAAATCCTCTTGCGTCATAGCCTAAAATCTCTCCGTTGTCAAGAGCGACGGATACTTTTATAAGATCCGTATAAACACAAATATCATTGTCATTATAAGCAAAGTTCACCGTGAGAATTCCGTTGTAATCCTCATAATATGTGGTTTTCATTGAGTTTATTCCCAAATCCTCAAGGAATTTTTTTGCTTCTGAAAGTCCCTGGTCAATAGATATCGTTTCATTGTTTACCAAACGACTTTTGAGGAAATAAGACAAGTAACCGCCGTTTTTTGTGACCGCACAGCTTATTGTCCCCTTGTCGTCTGAAAATACCCATGATGGCATTTTACCTGCTTCTTCTGAAACCTGAGTAAAATCAGTGGAATTGATCCCTGTTGCCATTGTTGCACGTTCAAGTGCCTTTTGTTCTGTTATTTCCTTTGCATTTGCAGTCATTTTAGGATTTTTCTCTAAAATGTGATCTGAAAAAGGTCCGTCGTAAATAAGGGTTGGGTATGCGTCAAATCCTTCTTCAAAATCAGAAAAACCTTCTGTGACATTAGGAGCATTTTCGTCAGGGGCATTCATAGAAGACGCAACAGTTGCCAGCGATATTTCACCGCTGTTAATACTGCTTTCCAATTCCCACATGTCATCGCAAAGCCTGTCTGAAAACTCATGAAGGCTTTTTAATTTTTTGTACTCATCATCACTTATCTGTTCATCAGTAGATGTTTTTTTCGCAAGTGATAAAGCATAGTTACCTACCTGCGATAAAAATTTGTATGTGTTTTCAAGTTGAAGCTCTTCAATAGGAAGCTGTGCTAATGCAGCTTTTGCAGTTGAGGATTCACGCCAAAGCTTTGAAGAAAGCTGCTGTTGAAGCTCGGGAGTTCCCGCATAAATTTGTTTTTCAAGCGTGTTGTTGATATTGTCCGCAGCGGTTGAAAGCTCTTCGACAGCTCGCATATAAGAGTATTCCAATGCACGATTGTTTATCTTGTTTTCTGTCATAAGTTGGATGTTTCTCACAGATAAAGCTCCAACTCCGGCAATAGCAAATGATATTATTCTAACTATATTTCTCTTTGAAATATACATTGTATGCACTCCTTTTTTGTACATTATCTTGTACTTCTTGTCAATATTATTTGCTAATAGAAGAAAAATATACAACGGTTTTTAATAAATTTTGAAGTTCAAAAAATGTTACTTATATTAATTTTAGTACATTTTTATGTACTAAAATTCGGCAACATACTATCTGTTGAAAATTTTATGAATATATGATATAATTAATATATCTGCACTTTTGTGAAAGGGAATGTTTTAATGATATATTTTGATAATGCAGCAACTACCGCTCCAAGCAGCGAAGTATGCAGGGCTGTTGCGAAAGGTCTTAAGTGTTTTGGAAATCCGTCATCGCTGCATAGATTGGGGCTTGACGCTGAAAAATTACTTAACAGTGCTAGAGAGAATATTGCTGCGGCTTTGGGAGCAAATCCTCAGGAAATTTATTTTACATCCGGTGCTACAGAAAGTAATAATACTGCAATTATCGGGGCTGCAAAAAAGTTTGGAAAACGTAAGAAGAAAATAGTTACAACTTCTGTTGAACACCCGTCAGTTGCGGAGGTTTGCACTCATCTTGAAAACGAAGGCTTTAAAATCGTGAGAGTGTCGCCGAATGCAGAGGGAAAATTTAATGCATCTGATATAATTAATGCTGTGGATGACAATACTTTTCTTGTGACTTGCATGTATGTTAATAATGAAAACGGGTTTATTTTACCTGTGGAAAAAGTATTCTCAGCAATCAAGAAAAGATATCCTCATGTTTTAACGCACTGTGACTGTGTTCAGGCTTTTATGAAAATACCGTTCAAGGCAAAAAAGCTTAATGCAGATTTGATTTCATTAAGTGCTCATAAAATTCATGGACCAAAAGGCATCGGTGCTTTGTATGTGAAAAAGGGTGTTAATATTCCGGCTTTTATAGTTGGAGGAGGACAAGAAAAAGCATTTAGATCAGGCACCGAATCAATTCCGCTTATATGTGGTTTTTCTGCAGCGGTTGAGGAACTGTGTGGAAATATTGATCAGCGTTTTGAGTATGTTAAATCACTTCAAAGTTATTTATTTGAAAAATGCGGTAAGTATGAAAATATTCATGTGAATTCTGACGCAGATTGTTCGCCCTATGTGAACAGTATAGCAGTCAATGGTCTAAAATCGGAAGTGCTTCTGCATTTTCTTGAGGAACGAGAGATATTTGTGTCAAGCGGTTCAGCGTGCTCAAAAGGAAAGAAAAGCAGTGTTTTGCAAGAATTTAAAGTTTCAGAAAAGTATCTTGATTCTACAATTCGTATTAGTTTTTCAAAGGATAATACAAAAAACGAGATTGATATTTTGATTAAAGCACTTGATGAAGCTGATAAAAAGCTGTGTAAAATAAGATAATTCAGCGAAAACAAATGTTTTATACTATTTATAATATATAAAGAGTTGAAAATAACAGAAATTTTTGAATAATATTAAAGGACGGTAGAAAAAATGAAAGAATTAATTTTATGCAAATATGGTGAAATTGCTCTTAAAGGCTTGAATAAAAGCACCTTTGAAAGCATGCTTGTGAAAAATGTAAAGCGAAGACTGCGTTTCTGCGGAAAATTCAATTATTCCCGTGCACAGTCAACGCTGTATATTGAGCCGCTCAGCGATGATATAGATATGGACGAGGTTGAAGATAAGCTTACTAAAATTTTTGGTATTGCAAAATTATGCAGAGCGCTTATGGTTGAAAAAAATATGGACTCTATAGTTCATGATTCAATGGAGTATTTGGAGGATGCGTTGCTTGGTGCAAAGACTTTCAAAGTTAATGCTAAGCGTGCAGATAAAAAATTCCCTCTGAAATCACCTGAAATCTGTCGTGATTTTGGACATGAAATACTTGAAAAGTACCCGCATTTGACAGTCGATGTCCATGACCCAGATG
>CAMWVM010000137.1 GCA_947177715.1 uncultured Ruminococcus sp. | reverse complement strand
GCCTTTGTTCTTTAGAATTTTTGCCAGTGTTCCATACACTGGCAAAAATTCTAAAGAACAAAGGCTTGTCTACTGCAGTAGGAGATGAGGGAGGTTTTGCACCTGAAATCAATGCAGATTACGAAGCTCTTGATTTAATATGCGAGGCAATCAAGTCAGCAGGTTTTACCCCCGGAGAGGATTTTGTTCTTGCACTTGATGCAGCTGCAAGTGAGTGGAAAACAGAAAATCAAGGCGAGTATAAATTTCCCAAAACAGGCGAGCAGTTCTCATCCGACCAACTTATTGACCATTGGGAAAATCTTTGCAATAAATACCCTATACGTTCAATAGAAGACCCGCTTGACGAAGAAGACTGGCAGGGTTGGAAGCGTATTACCGAAAGGTTAGGGAAGCGAATTCAGCTTGTGGGAGATGATTTGTTTGTTACCAACACTCAGAGATTGTCCAAAGGCATCAGTGAGGGAGCAGCAAATGCAATATTAATTAAACTTAATCAGATTGGTACTCTTTCTGAAACTATTGAAGCAGTTAGAATGGCTAAAAATCATGGTTATCGAGCAGTAATGTCCCATCGTTCCGGGGAAACGGAAAATACTATTATTGCAGACCTTGCTGTTGCTTTGAATGTTGGGCAGATTAAAACCGGAGCTCCAAGCCGCAGTGAGCGTACCGCAAAATATAATCAGTTGCTAAGAATAGAAGAAAAAATCACATATTCTCAAAATGATTTTTACGGAAGATGCTTTTAATGTTTCAAAGTGTTGGAGATGTCTTATTTTCGACTGGTTTCCTTGACTTGCAGCATAAAATGTGGTATCATATTTATCAAAGGGTTATATGTAGATATAACCCACATTCATTTTAGTATTGGAGAGATGTAAATGGAAAAGGAATTTTGTGAAGAATGGGAAGGATTTGTTCCCGGAAGATGGAGCAACACATCTGTAAATGTTCGTGATTTTATTCAGAAAAACTTCACCCCATATGATGGCGATGATAGTTTC
This sequence comes from uncultured Ruminococcus sp., assembly GCA_947177715.1. Taxonomy (GTDB): domain Bacteria; phylum Bacillota; class Clostridia; order Oscillospirales; family Ruminococcaceae; genus FB2012. The sequence goes on along the minus strand of CAMWVM010000137.1, from coordinate 4,067 downwards.
TTAGCTGGCCCTACTGAAGCTACAAAAAAATTGTGGTCTATGGTTATGGATTTGTCGGAAAAAGAACTTGAAGCTGGCGGTGTTCTTGATATGGATACAAAAATTGTATCTACAATTACATCCCACGGTGCTGGATATTTAGATAAGGATTTGGAACAGATTGTAGGCTTCCAGACAGATAAGCCTTTTAAAAGATCACTTCAGCCTTTCGGTGGTATCCGTATGGCGCAAAATGCATGTAAACAGAATGGCTATGAAGTTGATCAGGATGTAGTCGATATATTTACAAAGTATAGAAAAACTCATAATCAAGGCGTTTTTGATGCTTATACTCCTGAAATGAAGCTGGCAAGACATTCAGCTATTATTACCGGTCTTCCTGACGCTTATGGAAGAGGAAGAATTATTGGTGACTACAGAAGAGTGGCACTCTACGGTATTGATTTGCTTATTGAGGATAAGCAACAGCAGATTGACACTTCTTTAGTAAGAATGACTTCAAAGAATATCCGTCTTCGTGAGGAACTTGCCGAACAGCTCAGAGCTTTGGAAGATCTTCGTGAATTGGGAAAAATCTATGGCTATGATATTTCAAAGCCTGCAAAGAATGCAAAGGAAGCTATTCAGTGGCTTTATTTCGGTTATCTTGCAGCAGTTAAAGAACAAAATGGTGCTGCTATGTCAATCGGAAGAACTTCAACATTCCTTGACATCTATATTCAGCGTGACCTCGATAGAGGCATTATTACTGAGGAACAGGCTCAGGAATATATCGATCACTTTATTATGAAGCTAAGGCTTGTTAAGTTTGCGAGAACACCTGAGTATAATTCATTGTTCTCAGGTGACCCAACATGGGTAACTGAGTCAATCGGCGGTGTGTCTATTGACGGAGTTCCAATGGTAACAAAGAATTCATTCAGATATTTGCATACTCTTGATAACCTTGGTTCTGCACCAGAGCCTAACCTTACAGTTCTCTGGAGCAGAAAGCTTCCTATGAACTTTAAGAGATACTGTGCTAAAATGTCGATAAAATCTTCGTCAATTCAGTATGAAAATGATGATATGATGAGAGCAACTCATGGTGATGACTATGCGATTGCTTGCTGCGTTTCATCAATGAGAATTGGTAAGGAAATGCAGTTTTTTGGTGCAAGGGCGAACCTTGCAAAATGTCTGCTTTATGCAATCAACGGCGGTGTGGATGAACGACTGAAAATTCAGGTCGGTCCTAAGTATCGTCCGGTTGAAGGTGACTATCTTGACTATGACGATGTAATGGCTAAGTATGATGATATGATGGAATGGCTTGCAGGTTTGTATGTAAATACACTGAATGTTATCCACTATATGCACGATAAATATTGCTACGAAAAGATTCAAATGGCTCTTCACGATAGAGATGTTAAGAGATATTTTGCTACCGGAATAGCAGGTCTTTCAGTAGTTGCCGATTCACTTAGCGCAATTAAGTATGCTAAAGTTAAATGTATTCGTGACGAGGACGGAATTGTAACGGACTATGAAATTGAAGGTGATTTCCCTAAATACGGCAACAACGATGACCGTGTTGACAAGATTGCAGTAGATATTGTCCGTTCATTTATGGATAAAATCAGAAAGCATCATACCTATCGTGACGGTGTTCCTACAATGTCTATCCTAACTATCACTTCAAATGTAGTTTACGGTAAGAAAACAGGGTCAACACCTGACGGAAGAAAAATTGGTGTACCGCTTGCTCCAGGAGCAAATCCAATGCACGGACGTGACACACACGGTGCTGTAGCATCTCTGTCATCAGTAGCTAAGCTTCCGTTCAGACACGCACAGGATGGTATTTCAAACACATTTTCAATTATTCCTGATGCCCTTGGTAAAGATGCACAAGTGTTTGTGGGAGATTTGGATATTGAAAGCATTGCCAAGGAGTTGAATAACGATGGGGTATGATATAACAAAAGATGATGAGAACGGAGAAGTTGACGAGCTTGTGAGCATAATAGACCGTCTTATCGAACAGGGTGACCAAAGGGTGCATTTGCAGGTTGATAAACTTGCGGATGGTATTAAAATAAAGACAGCAGTAAGTGATGAATGTAAAAAGGGTGCTTGCTGTCAGCCAACAGAACATTTTGATGACGAGGAAATATAACAGTGGTGATGTTATATTAGGTGTTATCTTATATCAAATGGAGGTAAATATTATGGCAAACGTAGAACCAAATGAAAAACAGGTAGATAACCTTATTGAACTTATTGACGGTTATACTGAAAAAGGTGGTCATCACCTTAATGTAAATGTTTTTACAAGAGAAACACTTCTGGATGCACAAAAACATCCTGAGAAATATCCTCAGCTTACTGTTAGAGTTTCCGGTTATGCAGTGAATTTTGTAAAGCTCACTAAGGAACAGCAGGATGATGTTATTTCAAGAACATTTCACACTAATGTATAATTAAATTTAATCGGGCAGGATTTTTCCTGCCCTTAAATTATTTTGGAGTGATCAATTTGGAAGGGTATATTCATTCAACAGAAAGTTTTGGCACCGTGGACGGACCTGGTATAAGATTTGTTGTCTTTTTTCAAGGGTGTCCAATGAGATGTCTTTATTGTCATAATCCTGATACTTGGGATATAGGAAGCGGTAATGTACGTACAGTTGAAAGTATTCTTGAAGAATATGAATCTTATAAAGAATTTTTAAAAAATGGAGGAATCACCTGTACAGGAGGAGAACCGCTGCTGCAAATTGATTTTGTTACCGAACTTTTTGAAAAAGCAAAGGAAAGGGAAATCCATACTTGTCTTGATACTTCAGGAATCACATTTAATCCAAATAATTCTGAAATATTAGAAAAGTTCAAGAAGTTAATGAAATCAACAGATCTTGTAATGCTTGATATCAAGCATATAAATCCAACTGAGCATAAGAAACTAACAGGGCATTCAAATGAAAATATACTTAGTTTTGCTGAGTTTTTGCGTGACGAGGGAGTTGACTTGTGGGTAAGACATGTTGTTGTTCCGGGTATTACTGATAAAGAAGAGTATCTGCATGAGCTTGGTATGTTTCTCGGCGGTTTAAAGAATCTAAAGGCACTTGACGTTTTGCCGTATCATACAATGGGTAAAGCAAAGTATAAGGAACTTGGCATTGAATATCCGCTTGGTGATACACCGTCTGCTGAGAAGTCTTTGGCTTTTTGGGCAAAGGACGTAATTATGCAGGGTTTAAAAGACAGACTCATAAAAAATAGAATCCAGGACTGATTTGCACAATGCAAATCAGTCTTTTTTATTACTGCTATTTACTGTGTTTTCCCTTGAAAAACAATGGAAAAGGTGGTATAATAAAAAAGAATATGACTAACGATTAATTAGGGGGGCATTTAGTTTTTAGCAGCGAGAACAATTCGCTATTGAAACCTAATGGGATAAGCCTCAATTCGAATGTTGAATGACAGGACGATGCCCCTTATTGAAAAAATTTTCGGAGGAGTACCTTGATGAAAAAATGGAAAGTCAATAAGCCTGATCAAAAGCTTGTTGCAGAATTTATGAGAAAATGTGATTTAAATAAATTAACTCTTGAGGTTATGACATCAAGAGGTTATTCTGATTTTCAAAGTATCGCTGACTTTTTCAGAGAAGAAAGCTTTGATGATCCATTTATAATCAAGGATATGCAAGCAGCTGTTGATACAATAAATGAAGCTGTTGATTCCTACGAACTAATTTGTGTTTATGGAGATTACGACTGTGATGGCGTTACCGCAACATCGATTCTTTATAATTATCTTTTGAACATCGGTGCTAATGTAATGTATTATATACCTGAACGTTCAGACGGCTATGGTATGAGTATTTCTGCTGTTGAAAAATTATATTCAATGGACGTGAAGTTAATTGTAACAGTGGATAACGGAATTTCTGCTGTTGAAGAAGCAGATAAAATTGCAGAACTGGGTATGAAGCTTGTTATTACTGACCATCATCAGCCATCAGAAAAGCTGCCTAAAGCAAAGGCAATAGTTAATCCTCATAGACAGGATTGTCC
>CAMWVM010000136.1 GCA_947177715.1 uncultured Ruminococcus sp. | reverse complement strand
CTCACAGGCCTCCCCTGGGCACCGATATGTGTAAAAGACACAGGTACTGTCAAAGATCGCAATTCCGCCTTGAGCGATGTTATTGATTTCTGCTCCCAAATTTCTTGCGGTAATCATTGAATATGAATGCCACGCATTATCATACACACCCTGATGATTTTCCGGATCGCACTTTGCAACATGATCTACAGCTTCACACACTGCGCCTGCTGACACAGAATCACCATAGCACTCAATTTTTCTAATTGGTTTTGGTATTGCAGGGAGAAGTTCTCCGTCAATGGCAAAGCCTTTAAACTCAAAATAATGGGTAGCATCCTGTCTTTTAAACAAAATTATCTCATGTTCTGCATCTTCAAGACTTTCGTCAATATTCAAATATATTTCTTTTTCATTATCCTCAAATCTGATTCTATCTTCTTTGCCGTCGACAACAACTCCCAAGTCCATTATATTATAAAAATGATGGTTGACAATTACTGCACCCACAGCAGTACCTTTAAATCGAATAGTTATATTAGAACCTGCAAAAATTATTAAAGGAGCTTTAGGGTTAGAAAAATCAACACGTCCCATATAGGAAATATTTTTATCATCGGCTTCTATAAACTTTTTATTTTTTAAATCTAACATAAAACTGTGATCCTCCGTCTAAAAATTTACTGCAATGAAGCAATTCCATAATCGTCAAATGAATATTTTTTGCCATCAATAGTTTTAGTACAATTAGTATATGGTTCGCCATTTTTATTATTATAATATCTATAGGTATTCCATATTACCCAACCGCTTCTAAGATATCCATGTTCTCCAAAGTTATAATAAACCCCGTCGATATAAATTGGTCCACACGTCTTAACGCCGTCTTGCAAGAAATATTTTTTACCGTCGATAGTTGTCCATTCCCGTTGAATTTTACCATCATTTCCGAAATAGAATTCGATTCCATTTATTGTTTTCCAGCCTGTATAAGCCTGACCGTTACTTCCAAAATAATAAGTACCCTCATCGGTATTGACCCATTTATCAGTTTCCATACCATTTAAGGACATATAATAATACTGATTATCAGATTTAAAGATGCCTCTGACTAATCTATATTTATCATCAAAATAATACTTTTCACCGTCGATACTTTGCCAACCCTTTACGGCAAAACCATTTCTGTCAAAATAATATGTATAGCCATCAATTTCCGCAAAGTCGCTGACAGTCCAGACGTTATCTGTACCAGAACTATTTTCCGCAGCGTATTTATATTTTCCGTCCACTTCCACAAGTCCGTCGGACATAACGCCGTCATCTGAAAATGTATACTGATTTCCGTCAATCTCCATGTTTCCCACTGCGGCGGCTCCGCACAAACCGAAATAATAAGTTTTTCCCTTAATAGTTTTCCAGCCTGTAGCTTTTTCGCCTGTTTCCTCATCGAAATAGAATCTATATCCGCTGATATCACGCCAGCCGGTTTCCATTTCATAGTCATCATTGAAATAAGCCTGACCAAACAGTTTTGTGCCCATTAATTTATAGGCTTTTAGCATGAATTCGTTATACGTTCCGCTCTTATATTTTTCTTCAATACTTGGCAGTAATGCAATTTCATCACTTTTAAGCTCGCCAATAGTAGCTTTATCCAATATTTTGGCTTCTGCATAAAAATCCTTAATCTTAGATTTTTCATCTTCGCCATAATCTTTAATTTTTGCCAATCCTTTAACGGCGGCATGATCTTTAGGATTAAAATAATAAGTTTGATCGTTATCTTCAAAAATACCTGAAGCGGCAACTCCTGCCTGTCCCAGATAATACAATTTATTATTGATGTTTTGCCATCCCGTAAGCAGTTTATATTTACCATTAAAATAGTAAGTTTCACCGTCTATTTTTGTAAAACCTTTATCGGCAGCTCCCTTATTATTAAAGTGATATTTATTTCCCTCATATTCAAACCAGCCTGTTTTCATCACGCCGACTTCAGAGAAATAATATCTGTTTTTATCAATAGTTTTCCAGCCTTTGACCATATAATAATTCTCATCAAAGTAATATGTTTTTCCATCTATTTTGGCAAAGCCTGAATCAAAAGCTCCGGTTTTTTCATTAGCATGCATATACTTTTTGCCGTCTTTTTTCCAACCTGTATGCATAACGCCTTTATCATCAAACAAATATTTTTTGCCGTCAACGGTATGCCAACCTACGAGCATATGTCCGTCAGAGGCAAAACAATAGGTATCATCATTAATTTCATAAAAACCTATTGCCATTTCACCTGAACTGAGGAAATAATATTTCATATCGTTTGAATCGACCCAGCCAGTAATTTTCTTTCCCTCTGAGTCATAATAATAATACTTCCCATCGACATTTGCAAAACCTGTATCAGGGAATCCTTTATCGTCAAAGAAATATTCTTCTCCGTTTATTGAACAAAGACCTGTACGAAAGATACCAGATTCGTCTGAAAGGTGATATTTAACACCGTCAATAGTTACAGTACCTTTCTGCATAACTCCGTCTTCACCGAAATAATATTTTTCTCCGTCATATTCCTGCCATCCAGTCATTATGTAACCATTTTCATCAAAGAGGTATGATGCATTATCTATAAGATGCATTCCAACAGCTCTTTCTCCTGTATCAGCCAAGATATAGAATGCTGCGCCTGATCTTTTGACATGCCAACCTGGAGCATAATTTGCACCATAATATAGATATCCTCCGAAAATAAGAGCCATTACACAGGTACAAACAATCACCAAAGTTTTTATATTTAATTTTTTCATTTGGTATTCTTTCCCAAAACATTTATCGGAAAACTCAAATCGTTCTATCGTCATATTTATTTTTCTCCTGAAAATTAAACCTGTCTTTTGTTTACATAACTACACATATTATTATATCATAATATATTTAGTAATTCAATAGAAAACAACAAATGTTTTTGATATTAAAACCTGAAAATAATGGTCTGTATCGAAAAAATTACCTCTTATATTTAAGTTATGAGGTCATATAATAATAAAGCAAACCCGATAAATTAAACAAAGGAGTGTTAAAAATGAAAGGTATTACTTCAGATCAGGGTAGACAGACTCTTGAAAGATTTAAGATGGAAGCAGCTAACGAAGTTGGTGTAAACCTCAAGCAAGGTTACAACGGTGATCTTACAGCTCGTGAAGTTGGATCTGTTGGCGGCCAGATGGTCAAAAAGATGATTGATGCTTATAAGACTGGTAACAATCAGTAATTATATTCCGGGATGGAATAATAAAATCGTCGGACAATAGTCCGACGATTTTTTATGCTTTACTTAACAACGACAGTTCTTGATACTCCTAATTCGTAATTTCTTAACTTAAATTCAATATCTATAATACTTTACTGGAACGGTAGACACTTAGGATACATAGACAAATATTGCAGCTTAAATATCAGCGATTTTTTATTTTTAAGACGGTTCTTTTAACTTTTCCTTCCGGCTTATAAAAATGCTGATAGTCCTTTGAGTTTATCCAATTTCCACCCCACAGCCAACCATAAGACTTAAAAACCTTAAAACAAAAATCATTTTCATCAATCTTATGAGGAAAATCTTTAGTTCTGTCGGCATATGAATATGCATTTGCCGGCATAATTTTTTCTCCGACAATATAAGGATTATAGAGTGGATTAATGTCGATTGCTCTGCCCTGTCCGTGCATAGATATAACATTTGTATCAGCTATAACACGATAATTAAAGCATGATGAATTATTATCCGCCATGATTTTGTCATCATCTCCACCGTAAGCGTCAGCCAGCCTAATTTTTTCAATAGGATACTTATTATCAAACAAAGTCTTGAAAATTTTTAAAACTTCCTTTGCGAGCTTCTGATTACATACAAGCTCTCCCTTTGAAATGTTACTGTTAAAATCATAATGCAAAACTTCAAGAAAAGCCAAATCCGAAACAGCAATCTGATTATTTGGATGATAAGTAACCCCAAGCATTTTCTGTCCAACTTCTTCAGGAATATTCATTGCAGAAAATCCGTCCGCTAACTTATAAGGTTTCAATCATAACACCTCGATGATTTTAATTTACTCGCATTTCCACATAAATGCTGAATAAGGAGGCAAATCGCTTCCTCCGCCGAAATCGTGCTCCTCTCCTGTAATAAGGTCAACAGCTCTTCCGCATCTTGCGTCAAAATGTGCAGTATACGATTGGTCATCTGCATTAACAGCAACCAAAACTCTCTCTCCGTCGTGCTCACGTTCTATTATACACTGTTTATTGGTAAGCACCGGTATTTTTATTGAACCATGACAGAGAGCTTTTGATTCCCTATGAGCCTTTGCAAGCTTTGATATCCATTCTGTCAGCTGATTATTTTCAGGCTTTTCAAACGATACTCTGAGTGCCGGATCTCCCTGACTCTTATCCGCCTTAGTTCCCCACTCGGAGCCATAATAAATACATGGTATTCCGGGCATACCAAACATAAGTGCATAGAGAAGCGGCAGGTGATTTTCATTTGTAAGAATTGATGCGACTCTGGAAACATCATGGTTATCTGCAAAACAGAGCAGATGCATTCCACGATATCTGCACCAATCCTCAGGTCCAAACTGATTTTTTAGTGAATGGCATATTTCAAACATATTCATACTGTTGAAACTGGAATAAAGGCCTTTATAGCACTCATAGTTTGTAGCGCTGTCGAGCATTTCACTATTTACCCAACGTGAATAATCTCCGTGCAAAAGCTCTCCCAGCAAGAAAAAGTCATGTTTTAATGATTTACAGTAATTGCGAAGATTTTTTAGAAAATCAAAATCAAGGCAATATGCAACATCAAGGCGAAGCCCGTCAATATCAAATTCTTCAACCCAGCCTTTAATACACCCAAAGATATGATTTACAACCTCGGGATTGCGAAGATTGAGTTTAACAAGATCAAAATGCCCCTCCCAGCCTTCATACCAAAGTCCATCGTTATAATTTGAATTCCCGCCGAAATTTATAAAAAACCAATCTTTATATCTTGAACTTTCACGATTTTTCAGCACATCCTGAAACGCCCAAAAGCCACGTCCTACATGG
>CAMWVM010000135.1 GCA_947177715.1 uncultured Ruminococcus sp. | reverse complement strand
GAGCGTGCATTGGATTGTTTTTCGCCATGTGGTTTTCATCATTATGAGCAGGGACTGAGAGTAGTCGATTACATAGAAAACGATGGAAGAGGTTTGAATCTTTCTTATGAAGTAAGAGATGGAATCTTAAAGCACACAAATCAGATTGCGGATACCCGTGAGGGATATGTGGTGAGATTTGCTGATGTAATTGCATATATTAATCATGATATTGATGATTCTATAAGAGGGGGAATAATATGCGAGGAGGATTTGCCTAAAGAAATAACTGATGTTTTAGGGCATTCCAAATCTGAGAGGATTACGACTCTTGTACGGTCGATCGTAGATAACGGTGCAAAGGACATAAGAATGTCTGCTGAAGTGGATAAAGCATATAAAGCGCTGCATGCATATATGTTTGAAAGCGTATATAGAAATCCGAAATGCAAATCTGAGGAAACAAAAGCACAGGACATGCTTAAGAAGCTTTATGATTATTATTGTCATAACGTTGAGAAGATGCCAAAGCTTTATCAGCAGCTTGCTGAGAGGTTTGGAAAGGAAAGAGCGGTGTGTGACTATATCGCCGGAATGACTGACAGCTATGCCATTGATGTGTTTTCACAGCTTTTTATACCTGCTTCGTGGAAAACAAGATAATACTTTGTTGAGTGTGAAAACGCCGTTTTTCCACTGTTTCACGCAATGCTACGCAAAGTTGCATTGAAGACATAGGCGATAATTGAAGTGATAATATTTTAGAAAGGAACGGTGATAAATATGCCATTGCCTGCTGAATTTATTGACAGGCTGAAAGCGGCAAATCCTATTGCAGAAGTAATGGGAAGCTATGTGACCCTAAAACGTACAGGGCGTGACTATATTTGTCTTTGTCCGTTCCATAATGAGAAAACTCCGTCTTGTCATGTTCACCCTGATAAGGAGTTTTTCCATTGCTTTGGCTGCGGAGCAGGCGGAGATGTTATTACTTTTACAATGAGGTATAACAATCTGGATTATTGGGAAGCAGTGAAGCTGCTTGCCGACAGAGGCGGTGTTGATCTGCCTCAGGACAGCTTTTTTAAAGGTGGGGGAACAGACAGGCGCAAGCGTTTGTATGAGATGAATAAAACCGCCGCAAGGTTTTTCTTTGAAAAGCTGAAAAGCGATGAGGGAAGAGCCTGTCGGGAATATCTTTTTAAAACAAGACGGCTGAAAGCGGAAACTGTACAGAAATATGGTATGGGTTTTGCACCGAACAGTTGGTCAGAGCTAAAAAGACATATGATGAGTGAAGGATATTCCGAACAGGAGCTTATCGACGCCAGCCTTATTTCACGTTCGCAGAAAAATACAAGAAATACATATGATTTCTTTGTGAACCGTGCGATGTTTCCATTTATTGATTTGAGAGGAAATATAGTCGGCTTTGGCGGTCGTGCATTAAGCAGCGATGATAAGCGTAAATATCTTAACACCAAGGATACAGATGTATATCATAAGAACCGATTTTTGTTTTCAATGAATTTTGCAAAAAATGCAGCTGCGAAAGAAAGAAAGATTTTGCTTTGCGAGGGTAATCTTGACGTTATATCTCTTAATCAGGCAGGCTTTGAAAATGCTGTGGCATCCTGCGGAACGGCATTAACACCGGAACAGGTTAAGCTGATATCCAATTATGCGGACGAAGTTATAATCTGTTATGATTCTGATGAAGCAGGACAGAAAGCAACCCAGAAAGCTATTAATATTTTAAGTGAAGCAGGACTTAAAACTACTGTAATAAAAATGGCAGGCGCTAAAGACCCTGATGAGTATGTCAATAAGTTCGGAGAGGTCAAGTTCAGACATCTTCTTGACAATGCAGACGGTGCAGTAAATTTTGAGCTTAATAAGTGCCGTGAGGGTTTGGATCTTGATACTGATTTAGGCAAGATAGACTATATGAAACGAGTTTATAAGGTTTTGGCACAGATTGTTTCTCCTGTTGAAAGAGATGTTTATATATCGAAGATTTCAAATGAACAGGGAGTAAGTAAGGCGGCTATTTCCGAGGAAATAAATTCGATTATCAGAAAATACAGATATGCTCAGCGTAAACGTGAGGACAGAGAGCTTGTGAATTATGTTTCACGACGGCGTGACAATATTAACCCAGAAGCTGCGTCGCATTACAAGGAGTCGCTGGCGGAATGCGGAATAATATATTACTTATATAACAACCCTGATTTTTGTGGTGAGGTTTTGGAATTGCTTCCGCCTGAAAAATTTGTAACGGCTTTTAACAAAAAAATTTATGTAAGTCTTACTGAAAAGATAAAAAACAACGAAGATCATTCAATTACCTCATTTAACGGTGAATTTTCCCCCGATGAAGTGGGTAAAATAACATCTATACTTGAAAAGTATGATAATATGGGAATTGATAAACAAGTGGTGTTTGATTACATAAATCTGCTTAATAGCTATGCAGAAAAGGACAGTGTTAAAAAAGATATGACGGACGATGATTTTCTAAAACTCAGAGAACGTCTTAAGTCAAAAAAATCATAAATATTTGGTTAATGTCTGCTTGATTGCAGAATGTTATGAAAGGAATGGAATAGTATATGACAGATAAGAAAAACAGCATCATTGACGGTTTGCTGGAACAGGGAAAAGCAACAGGAAAACTTACGACAAAGGAAATTACAGACGCTTTGGAAAAACTTGATTTTGACGTAGAGCATATGGACGCATTTTATGACAGCTGTTCAGCACTTAATATTGAAATAATTGATGATATCGTTCCTGATGATAATATCATGCTTGTTAATCCTGAGGAAGATATTACGCCTGAATCTGTGGATATCAGTCTTTCAACTGACGGCATTGCCATTGACGACCCGGTAAAGATTTATTTAAAGGAAATCGGACGAGTTCCTCTTTTGACATCTGAAGAGGAAATTCAGCTTGCAGAAAAAATGGCGGGAAATAATGAAAAGGAAGCTTCAAATGCAAGAAAGCGTCTTGCTGAAGCTAATCTTCGACTTGTTGTTTCTATTGCAAAGAGATATGTTGGAAGAGGAATGAGCTTCTTGGATTTGATTCAGGAAGGCAACATGGGACTTATAAAAGCTGTTGAAAAGTTTGACTATACAAAAGGATTTAAGTTTTCAACCTATGCTACATGGTGGATTCGTCAGGCTATAACAAGAGCAATAGCAGACCAGGCAAGAACAATTCGTATCCCTGTTCATATGGTTGAAACAATAACAAAGGTCAAAAAGGCTTCAAGTCAGCTTTTGCATGAAAACGGACGTGATCCATCTCCTGAAGACATTGCCGAAAGACTTGATATGTCAGTAGAACGTGTGAGAGAAATTATGCGAATTGCACAGGATCCTGTTTCTCTTGAAACGCCAATCGGTGAAGAGGAGGACTCTCATCTTGGTGACTTTATACCTGATGAGGATGCTCCGGCACCTGCGGAGGCAGCTTCTCTTGTATTGCTTAAGGAACAGATAAATCAGGTTCTCTCGACTCTTACCGATCGTGAAGAAAAGGTTTTAAGACTTAGATTTGGACTTGAGGACGGACGTTCAAGAACACTTGAGGAAGTGGGACAACAGTTTAACGTTACCCGTGAAAGAATTCGTCAAATCGAAGCTAAGGCTTTGAGAAAGCTTCGTCATCCAAACAGAAGCAACAAAGTCCGTGATTATTTGGATTAATACGGAGGTTCAGCGTATGTTTATAACTCTTGAAACAGATTATGCTGTCAGAATTGTTTCTAATCTTTGTAAGGACGGCGGACGTGTGGAAGCTAAAAAGCTTGCAGAGCGTTCATCTGTTACATTGAGATTTGCATTGAAAATATTAAGAAATCTTGTGAGCGCCGGAATAGTAAAATCATTTAAAGGTTCAAAAGGCGGATATATGATTAATCTTGACCCGAAAGATATTACTTTGAGAATGGTCGTTGAGGCTATAGAGGGTACATATTGTTTTTCACGGTGTCTTGCTCCTGACGGAGAATGTAACAGAGGAGCGATGGGAGTATGCTGTTACAGGAAAGCTTTTTCTGATATTACAGAAACAGTGAGAGAAAAGCTTGACAGCTATAATTTTGCAGATTTAATTAAAGAATCTGAATGTAAGGATAATGAAAATGAGGTTGTTTCACAGTAAAGAATCTGATAAATATACACAGGAATTCCAACTGGATGATGACGTAATTGAGCAAATAGACAATGAATTTTCAGCTGAGGAAATCGTTGAAGAACCGCTCCGAAAGTCAAAGCACAGGCTAAGGAGGTTTATTGTCAGGTTTTCTATTCTTTGTATTATCATTATATTAATTAATATTGCTGTATTGTTTTTTACGGGAAAACTTTGGTTTAATCAGCCAGATAAAAAAGACTATCCTATAAGAGGTGCACTGGTTGATTCGAACATGGGTGAAATCCGTTGGGACGTATTTTCAAGGCAGAATATAAGTGCAGCTTATATTTGTGCAACCAAGGGTACGTCTTTCAAGGACGAACAGTTTAATGAAAACTGGAAAAACTCCTGTGAGTGTGAACTTCTCACAGGAGCATACCATATATTTAAACTGAATACTGATGGAAAAAAGCAGGGGGAATATTTCTGTGACGCTATGGGAGATTCCTTAAACGGTCGTCTTATTCCTGCTGTTGAGGTGAACCTTACAGGAATTTATGCTGTTGCCTCTCCTGATAAGGAAAAAACGGTAAAAAGACTTAGTGAGTTTTGCATTGTTATTGAAGAAAAATACGGTGTTAAACCGCTTATTATGTGCACAAACCGCAGTTATGAAAAGTATATACAAAGTGAGTTTGATGAATATCCTGTGTGCATAACAGATGTTTATTCCGAACCCGAGGAGGGAATTGACTGGGACTTTTGGTGTTATAACAACAGGGTAAGAGTTAAGGGATATGAGAATGAAAAGGACTACTTTTCAATGTTCGTGTATAAGGATAATATAGATATAGATACGTTTAAAAAAGAATATGTGTGTTAATAAATGATTAGTTTTATAACTTAGGCAAGATGACCCCCAGCCTCCAACCTATCCTTTCGGATAGGTGTGGCGGCGGAAGACATTATGT
>CAMWVM010000134.1 GCA_947177715.1 uncultured Ruminococcus sp. | reverse complement strand
CGGGGCGATGCCCCTTATTGAAGCGATGATTTGTCACTGAGTGCAGATCATCGCTTTTTTATGTGTATATATACAAAAAAACTCCGCACCTTGTGTGCGGAGTTTTGTATTCAGAAAATTACTTTTCTTCAGTGTTGTAAAGCTTTGCATATCTGAGCAGGTAATCATATCTGTCAGCAGCATTCTTAACAGCCTTGTCGAACAGCTTTTCAGCTCTTTCAGGATTCTGTCTTGCGAGTGCGTTGTAACGAACTTCACCCATAAGGAATTCCTTGTAGTCAGCTGTTGGAGCCTTAGAATCGAGAGTGAATGGGTTTTTGCCCTCAGCCTTAAGACGTGGGTCAAATCTGTAAAGATGCCAGTAACCTGCCTGTACAGCTTTCTTCTCTTCTGTCTGAGCAATTGACATACCGCCCTTGATACCATGGTTGATACATGGAGCGTAAGCAATGATCAGTGAAGGACCATTATATGCTTCAGCCTCTGAAATTGCCTTGATACACTGATTATAATCAGCACCCATTGCAATGTGTGCAACATAAACGTAACCGTAAGACATTGCGATACCTGCAAGGTCTTTCTTCTTAACTTCCTTACCAGCAGCAGCAAACTGTGCAATAGCACCTGTAGGAGTTGACTTAGAAGACTGTCCGCCTGTATTTGAGTAAACTTCTGTATCGAATACAAAGATGTTTACGTCTTCACCAGATGCTATAACGTGGTCAAGACCGGAGAATCCAATGTCATAAGCCCAACCGTCACCACCGAATACCCACATGGATTTCTTGCGGAGGTAATCTGCATCCTTAAGAATTTCTTCTGCTGCCTTTGTCTTTGACTTCTTCAAAGCATCAATCAAAACGTCAGTAGCAGGTGAGTTAGCAGCACCATCGTTAATTGTTGAGAGGTATCCCTCAATAGCCTTCTTAAGAGCAGCAGCCTTAGTGGTCTTTTCAAGTTCAAGGATCTTACCAATAGTTCTCTGTCTGATTGTATTCTGAGCAAGGAACATACCATAGCCATATTCAGCGTTATCTTCAAACAGTGAGTTAGCCCAAGCCGGACCCTTGCCGTCCTTGTTTACTGTATATGGAGTTGAAGGAGCAGAACCACCCCAAATTGATGAACATCCTGTAGCATTTGCAATGTACATTCTGTCACCGAAGAGCTGTGTTACCAGCTTAGCATAAGGTGTTTCACCGCAACCTGCGCAAGCGCCTGAGAATTCGAGAAGCGGCTGTTTGAACTGTGAACCCTTAACTGTAGTTGCCTTGAATTTCTCAAGTACTTCAGGCTTTTCTGGAAGTGTAAGACCATAGTTGAATACTTCCTGTTCAGCAAGCTGTGTTTCCAGCGGAGCCATGTTCAAAGCCTTGTTGCCCTTCTTGCCAGGACATACGTTTACGCAAGAGCCGCATCCTGTACAGTCAAGAGCTGAAAGAGTAACAACAAAGTTGAATCCTGGCATTCCTACCATAGGAACGGCCTTTTCCTGAGCAAGCTTAGGAGCTTTCTTAAGTTCAGCGTCTGTCATTACAACAGGACGGATAACAGCGTGAGGACATACATATGAACAGAAGTTACACTGGATACAGTTTTCACTCTTCCAGAATGGAACGTCAATAGCAATTCCTCTCTTTTCAAATGCAGCAGAACCCTGTGGGAAAGTACCATCCGCCATGTCAACAAATGTTGATACAGGAAGCTGGTCACCCTGCTGAGCGTTGCAAGGAATCTGAATGTTGTTTACAAAGTCCTGAAGCTTCTTGTCAGCACACTTAACGTTGTCCATGCCCATCTTTGTGTCCTTAGCAGTCTTCCATTTTTCAGGAACCTTAACTTCAACAACTTGCTGGCAGCCAGCATCAATAGCGTCATGGTTCATCTTAACGATAGCTTCACCCTTCTTTGAATAAGAAGCAGTAGCAGCGTCTTTCATAAACTTAACAGCGTCATCAATAGGAATGATATTTGCAAGCTTAAAGAATGCAGACTGGAGAACAGTGTTGATTCTGTTGCCCAAACCGATTTCCTTACCGATTTTAACACCGTTTATTGTATAGAACTTAATGTTGTTTTCAGCAATATATCTCTTAACCTGACCAGGGAGATGCTTGTCAAGTTCTTTTTCGTCCCACTGACAGTTAAGGAGGAATGTTCCGCCTGGCTTAATGTCGGAAACGATATCATATTTAGTGATATATGATTCATTATGGCAAGCAACGAAATCAGCTTGGTTAATAAGATAAGTTGACTTAATAGGAGTTTCACCGAATCTCAAGTGAGAAACTGTTACACCGCCTGATTTCTTTGAGTCATATGCAAAGTATGCCTGAGCATACAAATCTGTATGGTCACCAATGATCTTGATTGAGTTCTTGTTAGCACCAACAGTACCATCAGCGCCAAGACCCCAGAACTTACAAGCTGTTGTTCCGGCAGGAGCTGAATCAAGCTTTTCTTCAGATTCAAGTGAGAGGTTTGTAACATCGTCCTTGATACCGATTGTGAAACGAGGCTTGTATGTGTCTTTCCATGAAGCGTTCCAGTAAACAGCTTTAATCTGTGCAGGAGTTGTGTCCTTAGAACCAAGACCATATCTTCCTGAAGCAACAGGAATGTCGTGGAACTGTGTGCCCTTAAGAGCAGCAACAACATCGAGCCAAAGCGGTTCGCCCAGTGAACCTGGTTCTTTAGTTCTGTCAAGTACAGAAATTTGTTCACAGGTTGAAGGAATAGCTTCAACAAGCTTGTCAGCACAGAAAGGTCTGTAAAGTCTAACCTTAACAAGACCAAGCTTTGTGCCTTCGTTAGCGTTAAGATAATCGATTGTTTCCTCGATTGTGTCACAAACTGAACCCATAGCAACAATTACGTGTGTTGCATCAGGTGCACCATAATAGTTAAACAGCTTATAATCAGTACCAATCTTAGAGTTGACCTGATTCATATAATCTTCAACTACACCGGGAATTGCATCATAATAAGAGTTGCATGCTTCACGAGCCTGGAAGAAGATGTCAGGGTTCTGAGCTGTACCTCTAAGAACAGGATGTTCAGGGTTGATAGCTCTCTTTCTGAATTCTTCGATTGCTTCATAGTCAACCATTTCAGCCACATCAGCTTTATCCCATGTTTCAATCTTCTGAATTTCGTGTGAAGTTCTGAAACCATCGAAGAAGTGGATAAATGGAACTCTGCCCTTAATTGTTGAAAGATGAGCAACAGTACCTAAGTCCATAACTTCCTGTGGGTTGGAAGAACAAAGCATTGCAAAGCCTGTCTGACGGCATGCATAAATATCTGAATGATCGCCGAAGATGTTAAGAGCATGTGAAGCTACACAACGTGCAGATACATGGATAACGCAAGGGAGAAGCTCACCTGCGATTTTGTACATATTCGGAATCATAAGAAGCAAACCTTGTGAAGCAGTATAAGTTGTTGTAAGAGCACCAGCTGCAAGAGAGCCGTGAACAGTACCTGAAGCACCTGCTTCTGACTGCATTTCAGCAACCTTTACAGGAGTACCGAAAATATTTGTCTGACCTTTAGCAGACCATTGGTCAGTCACCTCAGCCATAACGGATGAAGGCGTAATTGGATAGATAGCAGCAACTTCTGTAAATGGGTATGACGCCCATGCAGCAGCGTTGTTTCCGTCCATGGTTTTCATTTTTCTTGCCATTTTAAGATCATTCCTTTCTCAATATCCCGAACAAGCGGTTTTCATTAAGAAATCCGCAAAAAACGACTTGTCTTTTGTTGTTCGGAGAACAGTACAATGTTTGTGAATTTTTTCACAAAAGAGCCTGTTTGGACAATTATATTATAACACTCTTTAATAGCTTTGTAAATAGGTTTGACTAATTTTTTCATTTATTTTACACGCTTTTAAGCAATTTATCAGTATACAAAAAACTTAATTCAGTGAAGCATTAATATAAATTTATGCTATTAAAGCCGGCGAGGGTATGAATAGCGGTATTAGTTGTTTTAACACCGTTTTCAATCATAAGTATCATTAAACATATTAAGAGTAAGAAAATAAAAAGTTTTTTAAAAATTTCAGCCGGCAAGTGATTATCACCTGTCGGCTGTTTTTAAGCTTTTATTAAATCCTTTATAACTTCTCCTGCAATGATAAGTCCTGCAACTGACGGAACAAACGCAGTGCTTCCCGGAGTCTGCCTCCTGTGGGATTCTGACGTACTTTCACTAATTGACGGCACAATAGGCTTCTCCTTTGAATAAACGACCTTTAGCTTTTTAATTCCTCTGCGTTTAAGCTCATATCTCATTACTCTCGCCAAAGGACAAACGGAAGTCTTGTAAATGTCAGTTACTTCAAAGGATGTCGGGTCAAGCTTGTTGCCTGCACCCATAGAGCTGATAATAGGTGCATGGTTTGCATTCGCTTGTATCACAAGTTCAATTTTTCCTGTTACAGTGTCAATGGCGTCGATAATATAATCATATTGGGAAAAATCAAATTCACCCGATGTTTCAGGAGAATAAAATTTCCTGTGTGCATTTACTATACAGTCGGGATTTATGTCTTTGATTCTTTCTGTTGCAACGTCAACCTTGTATTTCCCCACTGTGCTGTGTAAAGCGTAAATCTGACGGTTAATATTTGAAATAGAAACTTTGTCATTATCTATTATGTCAATAGAGCCAATACCGCTTCTGGCGAGCGCCTCAGCCGCATATCCGCCGACTCCGCCTATGCCGAAAACAACAACTCGTGACGAAGACAGCTTTTTTATGGCTTGTTCCCCTAAAATAAGCTCAGTGCGTGAAAAACAATCTGACATAGTTATGATAATCCCTTTCTGAGAAAATAAAGTGTGTCTATATTAAAGTAAACCAACCTTTTCAAATGCCTGCTGGAAGTCAGCAATGATATCTTCAGTGTCTTCAAGTCCCACGCTAAGACGGAAGAAACCGTTGTGGAATTCTTCGGGATAAAGATACTGTCTTTCATCATTTTCTCCGATGAATACAATAAGAGTACCACCGTGACCGAGAGAAACTGCTGATGTTGCAACCTTAAGGTGGCTTACAAATTTGTTGTGAGTGTCATGGTCAGCTTTAAGTCCGAATGACATCATTCCGCTGAAGCCTGTCATC
>CAMWVM010000133.1 GCA_947177715.1 uncultured Ruminococcus sp. | reverse complement strand
GACGGCATACGCGATGCTCAGGAGTCTCGTGGGCTCGGAGATGTGTATAAGAGAGGAGCAGTACAGGAATATAAAGTTGCTCTTGTCCCTGGTTCAGCATTTATGGTGAATGAAACGGATAAAACAACATCTTTCCGTGTTAATTTCTCTACTCCTACAGACGAGCAGATTATTAAAGGCTGTGAGCTTGTAGGAAAGCTCTCCAAAGAAATGTTTGGGTCCTAACCCGGACAGGGGCAAATCACACGTTATCAGTTTATGATAAACATGATTTTGACCACGCTGTAGTAAGTTTGTAGGGGTGATCTTTGGTCGCTGATTAAGATGGTTATACCTGCACTATTGCAAGCATGTAATTGGATTGAAATAGTAATGTTGTATCCTGACTGCGATAAGTTTAAAAAGTTTTTTGTGTTTCTATTTGCCAATTCAAATAATGGCTCCCGCCTCCTATAACGGCGGGCGGACATCTTGCCTAAGTTATATGAAAGGAAAGGAATCCTCATGAAAAATGTTTTAATGCTTGATACATTTCGTGAAATAAAACATTCTGTAAGCCGATTCCTTTCTATTTTTACAATAATTGCATTGGGCTGTGGTTTCTTTTCCGGAATAAAAGCTACAATGCCGGATATGGTCGATACGGCGACTGATTATTTTGTTGAAAATAATCTAATGGACTTGAAGCTGATGTCAACTATTGGAATCAGATCAGAGGACGTTATGGCAGTGCGTCACGCCGATGGTGTAAAAGGGGCAATGCCCGGATATTCTAAAGACGTTTTTTATAATTATAATAACCGTAACGTAGTTCTGAAGGTCATGTCCTATAATGATTCAATGGATAAAAACAGTGTCAACTATCTTAATAAACCTGTGCTGATTGAGGGGCGTTTTCCTGAAAAATCAGGCGAATGCGTTGTAGAAGTGAAATTATCTTCTCCCGATACCTTTAAAGTAGGAAACACCTTGAAATTATCCTCAGCCTTTGATGATGAAGATATCTATGATACGTTCTCTAAAGATACATATGAAATCGTGGGAATTGTAACATCACCGCTGTATATAGGCTATGAAAGGGATGCTACAAAGGCAGGTAACGGTACAGTCCAAAGCTATATTATGGTTCCCGAAGAGGACTTTGTGTGCGATTATTACAGTGAATTGTATGTTGCAATTGACGGGTTGAGCGATCTTGATCCCTTTTCGGACGAATATCTTGATGAGGTTAATAAGAAGAAATCTTCCCCTGTAAACGCTTTTGAAACCAGCGTTAATAATAGGTTTAACCAAATGAAATCAGAAGCCGAGGAGGATATCAATTCTGCAAAGCAGCAGGCTGAAACCTTGGAAGAGCTTTTAAAATGCGATATTAAAACTTTGACTTTATTGGAGCAAAACACACAGCAAAGCATAAAACAGCTTGAGAAACAGGGTACAACAGATACAGTCACACAGTTTAAGCTTTCTCAAGAAAAATCAAAGCATGAAAAAATAACAGCGCTTTTGAATGCCAGAAAATCAGAAGACGCAGTAATTGAAAAAGAATATAAAGCTCAGCTTGATGAGATTAATCAACAGATAAAGACTTCGGAACAGCAGCTGTCTGTGATTGAAAATCCTCAGTTTTATGAGTTAAATAGGTTCTCTTCAACTGATTATAGTTCCTTTAAGGGCGACAGTGAAAAGGTTGACGCTGTTGCTAAAATATTTCCTGTGTTTTTTATAATAGTCGCAGCTCTCGTATGTCTGAATACTATGACAAGAATGGTAGAAGAACAGCGAATTATTATCGGTACATATAAAGCACTGGGATATTCATCCTTCAGAATAATAATGAAGTATATAATTT
This sequence comes from uncultured Ruminococcus sp., assembly GCA_947177715.1. Classification (GTDB taxonomy): domain Bacteria; phylum Bacillota; class Clostridia; order Oscillospirales; family Ruminococcaceae; genus FB2012. The sequence goes on along the minus strand of CAMWVM010000133.1, from coordinate 3,307 downwards.
ATGCCTCAATCGCCGCAGTTTTCGGCAGCATAATCGGCGTAATAATAGGCTTGCAGCTGTTTCCGTATATAATCTATGACAGCTATAAGATACTGTATAATATCCCGAAAATAAATACACCGTTCAGATTAAACTATCTGATTTGGTGTATGCTTGTATCAGTCTTATGTACCTGTTCAGCAGTAGTGTATTCATCAGTAAAATCTCTTAATTCCCAACCCTCACAGCTGATGCGTCCCAAGCCACCCAAATCAGGTAGACGTGTGGTGCTTGAAAGAATAGACTTTGTGTGGAATAAACTTAGCTTCCTCGGCAAGGTTTCTATTAGAAATTTATTGAGATATAAAAAGAGATTTTTTATGACTGTAGTCGGTGTAGCAGGGTGTACAGCACTTATCGTCACGGGCTTTGGTTTGAAGTATTCAATTAAGTCAATCGCCGATAAGCAGTTTAATGAAATTTTCATCTATGATGCCGAAGTGCTTTTGAATTCTTCAAAAGACTTAGAAAGCTCAAAGCAAAAGCTTAAAGATTATGAAGAGATAAAGTCTGTAATGTTCTTTTCACAAACTGACGTTACCGCTGTGAATGATGACGCTTCTCAGAATGCAGGTCTTATAGTGCCTGAAAAACCTGAAAAGATAAGAGAATATGTTAATCTTAAAAGCTCAAAAGATGATAAAGCCATTGAAATTGACAATGACAGCGTTCTTATAACGGAAAAACTGGCAAAAATGCTTGATCTTAAAGTCGGCGACAGCATTAATATTGAGGTGCAGGGAAAGCAATATGTAAGCCTTAAAATAGGTGGTATCGTCAAAAATTATGCTCTGCATTATATCTTTATTTCTCCACAGCTTTATGAAAAATCTTATGGCGAAACTCCACTGTCAAATTTGTCGTTTATAAAAGTTGCTAACGAAACGGATAATGAAGCTTTTAAAGAAAAAATAATATCTGATAACAGCTTTTTGGGCGTTACTTATAAAACCGATTCAAGCAAAGGCTTCCTAAATTCAGTGGACAGCTTGAATGCAATCGTAATTCTTTTGATATTCTGTGCAGGCTTTTTGGCAGTAATAGTTCTCTATAACCTTGCCAATATCAATATTACCGAGCGTGTAAAAGAAATTGCAACCATAAAACTTCTCGGATTTTATGATGGAGAAACATCATCATATATCTACCGTGAAAACATAATTTCTGCTTTGATTGGTATCATTGCAGGCGAAATTTTGGGTAAAGTTCTTCATTATTTCGTAGTTATCACAACTGAAGTTGATATGGTAATGTTTAACCGTGAACTTGTGTGGTGGGCATATTGTTTGGGTGCGCTCCTTACAGCAGTATTTGCAGTGTCAGTGAACCTTGTTCTGCACTTTAAATTGAAAAAAATCGACATGGTCGAATCATTGAAATCTATAGAATAATTGAAAGGCGGCAATTTTTATGGAGAATACAACTTGTGAAAAGAAGAACCCAGGCTTTTGGAAAATGTTTGCAATGTTCATGCTGGGCATGGTGTTAGGCTTTATGTTTGCACCAATCAAAAAAGGTATAAAAATCTGCTGTGATAATAAAAACAGTATGAATACAAGCAGTACTGAAAGTAATTGTTTTGATGACGATTGCTTTGATTGTGAACAAGAACTTGAAAATGCAGAGTGGGAAGATGAAACCGAAGCATATTCATTCTGATAAAAGTCATTACAAAAACAGCTGTTTAATTTGAAAGGAATGGTCATAAATATGAAATTAGGTATGGTAGGATTACCAAACGTAGGAAAGTCAACATTATTTAATGCTCTCACCAATGCCGGAGCAGAATCAGCCAACTATCCGTTTTGTACAATCGAGCCAAACGTAGGAATTGTTTCTGTTCCCGATGAAAGACTTGAAAAGCTCAGAGATATGTATAACCCTGTGAAATTTACTCCGGCAACTTTAGAATTTGTTGATATTGCTGGTCTTGTCAAGGGAGCTTCAAAGGGCGAGGGTCTTGGAAATAAGTTTCTTGCAAATATCCGTGAGGTGGACGCAATAGTACATGTTGTCAGATGCTTTGAAAACGATAATATAATTCACGTCGATGGAAACATTAATCCTGCAAGAGATATTGAAACAATCGACTTGGAACTTATTTTTTCTGATGCAGAGCTTATTGAAAGAAAGCTTGACAGAACGAAAAAAGCAATGAAAGGTGATAAATCGTTGGCTTCAGCAGTTGAATTCCTTGAAAAGCTGTTGGCACATCTTGAAGAGGGCAAGCCTGCAAGAAGCTATCCGATGAATGAAGATGATCTAGCATTGTTGAAAGACACCCCACTGCTTTCTTTGAAACCGGTTATATATGCGGCAAATATGTCTGAGGACGATTTTATAAATAATATTGATACAAATATGCATTACAAAAAAGTCTGTGAAATAGCAGAAAAAGAGGGAAGTGCAGTGCTTCCAATCTGTGCACAGATTGAAGCTGAAATTTCTGATATGTCAGATGAAGATAAAGCAATGTTCCTCTCTGAACTGGGGCTTGAAATTTCAGGGCTTAACAGAATTATCAAAGAGGGATATTCACTTCTCGGTCTTATTTCATATCTCACTGCCGGTGAACCCGAAGTAAGAGCATGGACAATTACTAAGGGTACAAAAGCTCCGCAGGCGGCAGGAAAAATCCATACAGACTTTGAAAAAGGCTTTATCCGTGCCGAGGTTGTGTCATTTGATGACCTTATGGCTTGCGGTTCAATGACAGGAGCAAAGGAAAAAGGACTTGTTCGTCTTGAAGGTAAAGAATATGTAATGCAGGACGGAGATATTGTTCTGTTCCGCTTTAATGTTTAACATAGGACTTTGTCAATCTTTAAAAAATAAAAAAATTAACGGCGAACCTAACGCAGGTTTGCCGTTGTTTTTTGTATAAATTCAAAGGGGTGAGTTTTCTAAACAGTAGTGGTAACCCTTGTGAGTTGCACAATTAACCTAATTGGGCGAAGACTACTGTCTTAGGTATACCCCATTTTCTTCAATGTAGTTTTCCATGTCCTCTTTGTATTCTAAATCAAGAGGATCTGTAGGAATAGCTTTGAGTGCACGCTGTCCAATGTCTTTTCTGAAATGTGCACCATCAAAGCTTATCTTTGATACAGCTTCGTATGACTTGTCCAAAGCACCCTGTAAGGTCAAAGCATTGCATGTCACGCCGAGAACACGTCCTCCGCTTGTCAGAAACTTGCTGTCTGCATATTTTGTTCCTGCATGGTAAACAAACGCACCGTCAACCTGTCCCTTATCATCCATACCGTGC
>CAMWVM010000132.1 GCA_947177715.1 uncultured Ruminococcus sp. | reverse complement strand
ACGTCAGCTGAAGCTGACCTTGCCACGTTGAAAACGGGCAAGCCCTTATTTGAATTAATTGCTATTGACATACCGTGTTGGATGGTGTAAACTTATTATGAGAAATAATATTCTTTCAAAAATTACTTAAAAAGGGCGATGATTTATGGACGACGTCGGGCGATTGTGGCAAGGCTTTGTTATTTGTGCGGTAATTATAATTTTAATGTTTTTCTTTACCGTATGTGAAAATGCAATTATTGAAATAAACGATTCAAAGTTAAAAAAACTTACTGAACGAACGAAGCATGGCAAGCACCTAAGAAAACTTGTGGAAAAACCCAATAGGCTTGTAATGACGAACCTTATTTCAAGAGCTATTATGATAATTGTTCTATCTGCAAGTACTACTGCATATTTCTTTGGTCCGCTCCGAAAAAGGTTAATGAATATTTTCAGCTTTAACAATCACCAAAGCCGGGGTTACTTTGTAATCTGTATACTAACATTCTTTATCATTATTTGCATTCTTGCTTTGGTAATAACCGTTTTCGGCATAAATCTCCCGAAGCGACTTTGTTCTGGGGGAAAAATAAGCAATAGATTTATTCTGAATGCAAGCGGAATTTACAGAGCGTTTCTTTTGGTATTTCTCCCGCTTGAAATAATTGCATCAGGAATCACTACTGCACTTTTAAAGCTGTTCGGCATAAAAACAGGAACTGAACAAGATTCAGTAACTGAAGAAGAAATTCTTATGATGGTTGATGCTGTCAATGAAACAGGAGGAATTGAAGAGTCGCAGGCTGAAATGATCAGCAATATTTTTGAATTTGATGATTTGGAAATCAGTGATGTTATGACTCACCGTACTGATGTGGTTGCCGTAGAAATAAACTCACCTGTTGAACAGGCTGTTGAGCTTGCGATCAATGAGGGATTCTCAAGAATTCCAGTATATGAAGACACCATAGATAATATTTGCGGCGTTATTTTTGCAAAAGATCTTTTAAAGCTTGTTTTATCTGAAAAGTCTGAAAAAATGAAGCTGAAAGATTTCATGAGAGAAATAAAATATGTTCCTGAAAGCAACAGCTGTGGTGAACTGTTTGAATATTTTACATCACAGAAAAACCATATTGCCGTTGTTGTTGACGAATATGGCGGAACGGCAGGAATTGTCACTATGGAAGACCTGCTTGAATCTATTGTGGGCAACATTCAGGATGAATATGACGATGAAGACGAAGAAATTCAGGAAATCACGCCGAACACCTTTGATCTATTGGGCAGTGCCGACCCTGAAGAAGTTATGGAAATACTGGGCAAAAAACTGCCTGACAATGAAGACTATGACACGATAGGCGGCTTCGTAACCGACCTTTTGGGATATATCCCTGAGGACGGTCAAACACCCGAGGTAGCTTGGGAAAACATAGAATTCTCTGTAATAAAAACTAAAGATAAACGAATTGAAAAACTTCGTGCAGTTATTAAAAAGCATGAAACTGTAACAGAAAACGAATAAAATATACTAAGGATGATAGAATGACTTTTAAAAATAAATTAATCTGTTTATCAACGGCCGCCGCAGCTTTTTTATGCTGCAGCGGCTGTGTGCTCAATGGAACAAGCATAGGCGATAATTCATATATTGCACAAACACATGTAAGCCATGCTTCAACTTATATAGCAGATGGATCTATACACGAACAAAACAACAGCAAAACTGAATACTTATCTGACACCTATAACTTTTCAAAAATTATAAATTATTATACCTCATCTATATCCGAAAAGGAACTCAAGGTTTTCAATGAAATATGCACCGGTATAATGGAATATCAAACAGAAATAAATATTGACAGTGGGGTTATAAGCTCTGATGAAATTGGTGACTTCCTCACATTTTTAACCTCGGCATGCTCTCAAATACATCAACTATCAGGGAACTATGGTTTATACACAGATGAAAATGGATTTGTTACCGGACTTGAAATGAACTACAGCAGAAGCAAGAAAACAGGAGAAAATGAACTTGCCTCACTTAATGAGAAGATAGCACAAATATGCGAAAAAGCATCTTCACTTTCAGATTATGATAAAATCAAATACTTTCATGATTATATTGTACAAAACTGCCAATATGACGCAAACGGAGAAAACATATACTCCGCTTATGGATGTTTGATTGACGGAAAAGCAGTATGCGAAGGATATTCAAAGGCGTTTGCCATGCTTTGTGAAAAGTCAGGGATACCATGTATAAACATAATGGGGGAAGCAAGTGATGAAAAAAATGAAGTTCAATCTCATATGTGGAACATGGTAAATCTTAGCGAATGTTGGTATCATATTGACGTTACTTGGGACGACCCCAAAAATCTATTTGGAGATGATTATATCAGATATGATTATTTCAATGTCAATGATGATATGATAAAAAGCGATCACAAATCCATTACGAACAAATATATGGACTATCCAACTGCATATGAAATTAATGAAAACTTTTTTATAAAACAAGGACTGTATCTTTTCGACAACATTGACAGTAAATCTATAATTGAGCAAAGTGTGAAAAAATGTTTGTTAAATGCAGAAAAATATATTCGATTCAGATGCGAATCCGAAGACAAATTTCAATCTGTAATTAATGATTTGTTTAACAAATCAGATAATAATGCAGGTTTTTTTGAAATCCTAGAAAACACAGTTACTGAACTTGGTGCTAACGTTTCTTTTGAGGAATACTCTATCGTTGAAAACAACGCTACAAAAGTTATAACTATACAGTTAAAAGAAAAATAGAAGTTTAATGACGAGCCCCCTTACCAAACAATTATTGCAGCAGCTTTAGGCAAAATCAACATTATTTCAGTTAGTTTAGGCTTATTTTTGTAAGGTGCATTGGGGAAAAATCCTTGACTTTTTGCAGAAAATATGTTATATTTGTATTTGGTTTAAATACACTTGTGCGTTGGGGGTGGACTGATTTGGCAGGAAAAGACGGTAAATTAGTTATCGTAAGCTCTGAAGTTTTGCCGGATATCATTTCAAAAGTTCTATCTGCCAAACAGCTTAGAGCAAGAGGCGAAGTTCCAACTTCTGCTGAAGCCTGCAGAGCTGTTGGAATTTCACGCAGCGCATATTATAAATATAAGGATTCCGTTTTCAATTATGAAGAACAGTTCACAAACAACATTGTTTCTGTTTATTGCCTTTTAAGAGATGAAAAAGGAGTTCTTTCATCAATAATTTCAAAACTTTATGAGCTTAACACGAATATTCTGACCATAAATCAGAATATACCCATTGATTCTGTTGCTACAGTTACGATCTCTATCAGATTTGACCATGAAATACAGAATACTGCAACTTTAAAACGTGAACTTTTAAAGCTTGACGGAGTTGTTGATGTAAAAATAATTTCTGGTGAATAATTAAAGTTTACTTGATATATACAATGATAATAAAGGTCAAAAGAAAGGAAAGATTTATTTTATGAGTAAAATCGCTGTTATCGGATATGGAGTAGTAGGCTCAGGTACTGTTGAATTGTTTGAAAAAAACCGTGAGTCTATTTGCAAAAAGGTTGGAAAGGATTGTTCAATCAAATATATTCTTGATTTGAGAGATTTCCCTGACAGCCCATATGCTGACAAGATGATTAAAGACTTTAACATAATTCTCAACGATGATGAGGTTGAGGTTGTTGCAGAAGTTGTCGGAGGTGCTACTTTCGCTTATGACTACACAAAACAGCTTCTTTCAAAGGGCAAGAGCGTTGTAACTTCAAATAAAGAGCTTGTAGCAACACATGGCGCTGAACTATTGAAAATTGCAAGAGAAAATAACTGTAATTACCTGTTTGAAGCAAGCGTCGGCGGCGGTATTCCTATTATCAGACCTCTTAATAAGTGCCTTGCAGGTAACGAAATCGAACAAATCAGCGGTATTCTTAATGGTACTACAAACTTTATTCTTACTAAAATGATAAGAGAGCAAATGGATTTTGCCTCTGCACTTAAAATGGCACAGGAATTGGGATATGCAGAGAAAGATCCTACTGCTGACGTTGAAGGACATGACGCTTGCAGAAAGATTTGTATTCTTGGTTCACTGGCTTTTGGAAAGCAAATTTATCCTGACATGGTGCATTGTTCAGGTATTTCAAACATTACATTAGATGATGTTGAATATGCTGAAAACGCAGGTTATGCAATTAAGCTAATAGGTTCTGTTAAGCCTGTTGATAAAGAGCATGTTACCGCTATTGTGTGTCCTCGACTTGTTTCAAAGAGCAATCTTCTTGCATCAGTTGACGATGTTTACAATGCAATCTCAGTTACAGGTGACGGTGTTGGCGATGTTCTTTTCTATGGACAGGGCGCAGGAAAGCTTCCAACTGCTTCAGCAGTTGTAGGCGATATTATCGACTGTCTTAAACATCACAACAGAGTTCTTGCAATGTCCTGGGATGACTGTGAAGACAAGAGCTATGTTGTCAACTATAAGAAAACCGAAGTTTCAATGTATGTCCGCATAAAGGCTGACGATGCTGAGGAGCTTAAATCAGCTATTTCAGGCATGTTTGGAAAGCTTATGTATATTGAAAGAAACGGCAGACCTGATAACGAAATTGCATTTATAACTCCAAATATGATTGAAGAAGATATTGACGCAAATCTTACAATTCTTTCTCACTCATGTGAAATTGCAAGCAAGATTCGTCTTCTTTAATCTCCGAAAGGAACAATTCTATGTTTAAGATACAAATACCTGCCACAAGCGCTAACCTTGGGGCAGGTTTTGACGCTTTAGGACTTGCACTCACATTTTACAACTATGTAGAAATGGAAGAGAGCGATAACATTGACATTGCATCATCTGACGGTTTGGATATTCCCACAGATGAAAAGAACTTAATATATATATCTGCTAAAGACCTATTCAATGTATGCGGTAAAAAGCTGGATGGACTAAAGCTAAGACAAACCAACAGCATACCCATGGCAAGAGGCTTAGGCTCGTCTTCAGCCTGCATTATTGCTGGACTTGTTGGAGCAAATAAAATGCTCGGCGATCCGCTTACAAAAGATGATCTGGTTGATCTTTCTGCGCAAATTGAGGGGCATCCAGACAACACTGCACCTGCACCTCTCTATTATACACATCTCCGAGCCAACGAGA
>CAMWVM010000131.1 GCA_947177715.1 uncultured Ruminococcus sp. | reverse complement strand
GTACCTTAAAGAGCAGGGGGACGAAGGGGCCTTGAGGCTTGAAAATATAAACGAACTTAAGTCTACTATGGCAAACTATGAAGAAAATGCGGAAGAACCAACGCTATCCGGATTTTTGGAGGAAATATCACTGTATACAGACATCGATAATTTTGATGATAACGGAGATTACGTTGCTATGATGACTATGCACTCGGCAAAAGGACTGGAGTTTCCCACGGTTTTTGTTGTGGGGATGGAGGAAAATATTTTCCCTTCTGCACGAAGTCTTGAATCAGAAGCAGATATTGAAGAAGAACGTCGTCTTGCGTATGTTGCGATTACTCGTGCAAAAGAAAAATTATATCTTACACATTCTGCTGAACGTATGCTTTACGGTCGTACAGACCGAAACAGAATATCAAGGTTTATAAAAGAATTACCAGCAGAAAATGTTGAGAAAAGAGAAGAAGAGGGACTTTCATCTGTTATTTCAGGCGGAAGTTCAGGTGTACAAGTTTCGCATAGCATGAATTTGCAAAAACAGCTTGCGCAAAAGCGGCATGAAAAGAATAATCAGCCTTTACAGGATTTCAAATCTGGTGATATGGTTAAGCATAATATTTTTGGACAAGGTATGGTTTTAAGTGCAACGCCAATGGCAAATGACATGCTTTTGGAAATTGCTTTTGAAACTAAGGGTACTAAAAAGATAATGGCTAATTTTGCAAAGATAAAAAAAGTGTAAAATAATTTGTCGTAACTTGACTTTGCTGTATTAAAGCGTTATAATCTATATTGGATTATGGGTAATTGTATAATTTGGAGGAATATATATTGGAGAATTTAGTTTCTGCATCACTTTTGGCGTGCAATTTCGCTGAACTTGAAAGTGAAGTGAAAAAAGCTGAAAATTCTGGGGTAGACTGGATACATTATGATGTAATGGACGGTGTTTTTGTAAGAAATATAAGTTTTGGCGAACCGGTTTTAAAGAGCATATCACCTATAATTAATTTGCCAATCGACGCACATCTTATGATAACAGATCCCATAAGATACATTGATAATTATGCTGATTTGGGAGTTAACGGAGTTACATTTCATTATGAAGCGGCAAGCGATACACAGGCTGTAATAGACAAAATACGTTCAAGAGGGCTTAAAGTGGGACTTTCAATAAAACCGGCAACACCGGTAAAAAGCATTCTGCCATACATACATGAAATAGATATGGTGCTTATTATGACTGTTGAACCGGGATTTGGCGGACAAGTGTTTCTTCCTGAAACTCTTGATAAAATAAGAGAGGTAAGGGATTATATCGACAGCAGAAGCTTGAATGTCAGAGTGCAGGTCGACGGAGGAATCAATGGCGAAACAGCTAAGCTTGTGAAGAAAGCAGGTGCAGATGTCTTAGTGTCAGGTTCATATATTTTCGGAGCTGACGATATGGAGAGTGCAGTGGAGGCTTTAAGAAATTAAATAAGAGTTTCAAAAGGAGTATTGCAGATTATTCTGCCATACTCCTTAGTTTTTGCTATTAACGCCTCGTCAAAAATAATATTTTCGGGTAGATCTGAATTGTTTGTGCAGTTAAATGTTAAGCAGTAAATCTCATCACAGAAGAAAAGTTTTGTGCTCTCTTTTATTATAAGATAGGAAAATTTATTGGATTCAAGGAAATTAATTATTTCCAAGGGATCTTTTGAGCAAATCATAGCAGGGAATAATTCATTTTTACTTTCATCTTCATGTGGTGAGGATGAAATATATATTATTAAGTCACCTCGTTCTTGTTCAAAAATTTCAACTGAAATTTTATCCTGTGATGAATTTATAATGCCAATATCGTCGATAACAGCAAGAATATAGCCTAAAAAAGTTTTAGTTTCAGGATTATCTTTCTCAAAGTTATCAAAACATATTTCAAAATTGTCGGCTTCTTCTTTTGTTATAATTATTTTTACGCATGATTTTGAAATAACCTGAATATCCAATAAAATCACCCCTGAAAAGTATTATTACATTATACTCTTCAGGGGTTATTCGTGTTAATTCTTATTGTTCAAGCTCAGCCCATTCATTCATTTTTTCATCAAGCAGGTTTCTGAGTTCTTCAAGTTGAGTACATTTTTCCGTCATTAATTCAAAATTAGCAGAAACCTCCGGAAGCAAAATATCCTGCTCAAGTGTTGAGATATTAGCTTCCAGCTGTTCTATCTCTTTTTCAAGCTGATTAATTCTGTTTCTTCTTGCGGCATCTAAAGCACGCTGCTGGCGGGTTCTGTACTGGTTTTGTTTCTTAGCTTTATAATTTTCTTCGTCTTGCTTGCGTTTTTCGGCAGAGAGCAAAGCTTCTTTTTCTTTTCTCTCCAGCATTTTTTGTTCAGAATATCTGTCGAAATTTCCTTTATATGTTGTAACATTATTTTCAGTAACTTCTATTATTCTGTTGGATACTTTATTAAGAAGATATCTGTCATGAGAAACAAGTATAATCGTACCCTCAAATTCTGCAAGTGCTTCTTCGAGTACTTCCTTAGTATTCAGATCAATATGGTTTGTTGGTTCGTCAAGCACAAGAACATTTCCTTTATTCAGTGCCATTAGACAGAAACACAGTTTTGCCCTTTCTCCTCCGCTTAAAACAGAAACAGGCTTAAACACATCTTCACCTGTTATAAGAACTGATCCAAGTGCTTTTCTGATTTCAGTTTCACTCATGCTTGGAAATTTGTTGCTTACTGATTCAATAACTGTATCATTTTGATTTAGCACTGCATGTTCCTGATCAAAATATGAGAGCTTAACATTGCCGCCCCAAATAATATTTCCGCTGTCATGGGGAATAAGTTCTTGAATCATTTTAAGAATAGAGGTTTTTCCTATTCCGTTTGGTCCGATAATTGCAGCATGCTCGCCACGGCGAATATGCATATCAAGCGAGTTTATGAGAGTTTTCCTTTCATTGCCGCTTCCTACACAAACCGGACAGGAAAATACCTGCAAAATATCTTTTGTGGGTTCAATATCATATGTAAGATTTATTTTAGGTGGTTTTGTGTACATAACAGGCTTTTCAACACGATCAATTCTATCAAGTGCATGCTGACGTGATTTTGCCATTTTTGCTGTGGAGGCTCTTGTTTTATTACGCACTATATAATCTTCAAGTTTTGAGATCTCTTTTTGCTGCATTTCAAATTCCTTGAGCTGACGTTGAGAATTCATTTCCTTCTGCAAAAGATAAGCGGAGTAATTTCCTTTATAAGTTATAAGTTTACCGTTTTCAATTTCACATATTCTTGTACAAAGCTTATTGAGAAAATATCTGTCGTGAGATACAATTAGAATAGACCCTTTATAGCTTTTCAGATAGTCTTCGAGCCACATGAGTGTAGTGAAATCCAAATGGTTAGTAGGCTCGTCAAGTATAAGCAGGTCTGGTTCTTCCAGAAGCAGTTTTGCTAATGCAAGACGTGTTTTTTCTCCTCCGGAAAGTGAGCTGATTATTCTGTCATCGGGCGTATCTGAAAAACCCATTCCATTTAGAATCTGCTGAATTTTTACATCAATTCTGTACCCATCTCTTGCTTCAAAAAAAGCTGAAAGACGAGCGTATTCTTCAGAAGCTGATTGTTGTTTATCACCTGTTTCCTGTGACATAACCGCTTCAAGCTGTTTCATCTTTTCTTTTATAGACAAAAGATTTGAAAAGGCCTTCAGCATTTCTTCTCTTATTGTTGATGTAGTTTCAAGACCGCTGTTCTGATGAAGATAACCAATGTTAATGTTATTGGCAATATCTACAGAACCAAGTCCATTGGTCGTTTTGTCGAATTCTTCCTGACCGGTTATAATATTTAGAAGAGTGGTTTTTCCGCAGCCGTTAGAACCGATAAGACCAATTGTTTCGTGATTCTCAACGGTAAGGTTTATGTCCCTCAGCAGTGCAGCTCCGTTAAAGTATTTATATATATTAGAAACATTGATAAGCATATTTATGACCGTCTTCCCAATGGGAAATGTGGACTCCTTTCGATTTAAACTGTATTTTCAAATTTACGATTATTATTATACAATTAATTTTAGTGTTTTGCAAGCGTTTCTCTAAAACGTATAAAAAATAAGCTAATGAAAATTAATATTTATAAGGCAAAAAATATTGAAAAACTATATACAATTTTAAAAATATATGCTATACTAATATTATGGTGTATTCTGAAATAATTCAGAATATTGTGAAAGGAAGGGATGTTAGGGTTGGAGCAGAAGCTTACGCTTTACGGATTTAACAATCTTACAAAAACTCTCAGCTTCAATATTTATGATGTCTGTTATGCAAAAAGTGAAAGAGAACAAAAAGATTACATCGCTTATATTGACGAGCAGTATAATTCTGAACGTTTGACAAAAATACTTTGTGACGTTACAGAGATTATTGGCGCAAGAATTTTAAATATATCAAAACAGGATTATGAACCTCAAGGGGCTTCGGTTAATGTTCTTATTGCAGAGAGAGAACTTGACGATGAATCCATTGACATTTCGTGCAATCGTGGTAATTATACTCCAAAGAGCGAAACTGTACATGCTCATCTTGACAAGAGCCATCTAACGGTTCATACTTATCCTGAATATCATCCTGACAACTCTATTTCTACGTTTAGGGTGGACATTGATGTTTCAACCTGCGGAACTATTTCTCCGCTTAATGCTCTTAATTATCTTATTGGAAGTTTTGATTCTGATATAATTACTATTGATTATCGTGTTAGAGGATTTACACGTGATGTATTAGGCAAAAAGTTTTTTATTGACCATAACATTACATCAATTCAAGAATATATTGATAAAACGACTCTTACTAAGTACGATGCAATAGATGTCAATGTATATCAGTCAAACTTTTTCCATACTAAAATGCTCATTAAGGACATTGAACTTCAGAACTATCTTTTCAAGAAAGATGTTTATGAGCTTACTCCGGGACAAAGACTGGAAATTACAGATTCTTTGCGCCGTGAAATGATCGAGATATTCAGCGGAATGAATATATATTAGGACTTAGTATGATTGACGGCGGTTTTCGCCAATATAGATTGAAACAGTTATACTTTCGGATAGCTCTGGCGGCGGGAGTCATTATGTTTTTAGTAGGAGTCAATCTCCCACTAAAAACGTCAGCTGAAGCTGACCTTGCCACGTTGAAAACGGGC
>CAMWVM010000130.1 GCA_947177715.1 uncultured Ruminococcus sp. | reverse complement strand
GTCTTTAAAATACAATGTATCACGCATTTTTAAAGACGATGACGCCAGGTTATCTTTTTTGCAGGGCAATTATGTTACCCTTACTAATCTTAATGATCGTGATATACAGCGGATCATCAAGATGAGGTTGAATATTAACGTTTCTGTTCATACTACTAATCCTGAACTTAGATGCAAAATGATGAATAATCGTTTTGCAGGCGATAAATTAAAATATCTGAAAATGATTGCAGACAGCGGTCTTATGATTAATTGCCAGATTGTGTGTTGCCCAAATGTAAACGACGGAAATGAATTGAAAAGAACATTGAATGACCTTTCTGATTTAATGCCCAGTATACAGTCTGTCGCAGTAGTGCCGGTTGGTTTAACTAAATATCGTGACGGGCTTTTTCCGTTAGAATGTTTTAATAAGGTTAATGCAAGTGAAGTAATAGATATAATAGAAGCCAAACAGAAAGAATGCCTGAAACATTATGGTACAAGAATGGTTTTTCCGGCTGATGAATTTTATATTATTGCACAGCGTGATTTGCCTCCAACTGATTTTTACGAGGATTACCCGCAGTATGAAAACGGCGTTGGTCTTCTTAGATCCTTGGAAGATGAGCTTGAATCAGCGCTTGAATCTTGTGAGGAATTTGTTAAACATCGTACTGTAACGCTGGTTACAGGTGTAGCTGCATACGATTTTCATGTTATGCTGACTGAGAAAATAATGAGGAGATTTCCAACCGTTAAGATAAAAACCGAGAAAATTATTAATAAATTTTTTGGCGAAACAATAACAGTTGCAGGATTGATTACCGCAGGAGATTTAATTGAACAATTAAAAGGGAAAAATCTTGGAGAAGAATTGATAATACCAAAAGTTATGCTAAAATCGGATGAACCTGTTTTTCTTGATGATTTAACAGTTTCTGATGTGGAAGAAGAGCTAAATATAAAAGTAACTGCCTCATCAAATGATGGATATGATTATCTAAATAAACTTTTGGGGATTTCTTGTTAATTAAAAAAGAATGGAGTTGATAATGTGTCGTTGCCAATAGTTGCAATAGTCGGAAGACCAAATGTAGGAAAATCAACGTTATTTAATAAATTAATTGGACAAAGATTGTCTATTGTCGAGGATACTCCGGGTGTTACGAGAGATAGAATTTATTCTAAGTGCGAGTGGCTGAACCATGAGTTTATGCTCGTTGATACCGGAGGAATAGAGCCTGACTCTGATGATGTTATTCTATCTCAGATGCGACGTCAGGCGGAACTTGCTATTACAAAAGCTGATGTTACAGTTCTTGTAACTGATATGACATGCGGCGTTACAGCAAATGATTATGAAGTTGCATCAATGCTCCAAAAATCAGGTAAGCCCATTGTTCTTTGTGTGAATAAGTGTGACTCTTTAGGCGAACCGCCTGCTGAATTCTATGAATTTTATAACCTTGGACTTGGTGATCCTGTAGCAGTTTCATCTGTGCATGGGCACGGAACTGGAGATTTGCTTGATGAGGTGTTGAAGTTCTTACCTGAGGATAACGAGGGTGAATATGACGATGATACAATCAGAGTTGCTGTAATCGGTAAACCTAACGTTGGTAAATCGTCAATAATAAATAAAATCTGCGGTGAAGATAGGGTTATTGTTTCTGATATTGCTGGTACAACTCGTGATGCAACCGATACTGTTATTGAAAATGAAAACGGAAAGTTCGTATTTATTGATACAGCAGGCATAAGAAGAAAGTCCAAAGTTTTGGATAGTATTGAAAAATATAGCGTTCTCAGATCCTATATGGCAGTTGATAGAGCGGATGTAGCTGTTATTGTAATTGACGCGGAAGTGGGATTCACTGAACAGGATTCAAAGGTTGCAGGATATGCTCACGATAAGGGAAAAGCTTGTGTTGTTGCGGTTAACAAATGGGACGCTGTAGAGAAAGATACAAATACGATGAACGAATTCAGAAAGAAGTTAGAAAATGATTTTAGTTTTATGAGTTATGTTCCTTTTGTATTTATTTCAGCTAAAACAGGCCTCAGAATTGACAAACTGTTTGAGCTTATTAAATATACAGCCGAACAAAATGCAGTAAGAATTCCTACTGGAAGACTTAACGATGTTCTGTCATATGCAACTGCAAGAGTTCAGCCTCCTTCAGATAAAGGAAGACGCCTTAAGATTTATTATATGACTCAGGCGTCAACAAAACCACCAACATTCGTTGCTTTTGTAAACAGGGCTGATTTATTCCATTTTTCTTATCAAAGATATATCGAAAATCAAATTCGTGAAACTTTCGGACTTGATGGTACACCAATAGTGCTGAAAGTGCGTGAACGTGATAGAAATGATGTTAAGTAAGGAGATAAAAAAATGTATGTGATTATTAGCTTGGCATTTACAATTTTGTTTTCATATCTTCTAGGCAGTTTGAATTCTGCAATTATTGTTTGTAAGATTGCAAAGAAAACCGATATTAGAAATTATGGCAGCAATAATGCCGGACTTACAAATGTACTTAGAGTTTTCGGGAAAGGTCCAGCCCTGGCAACATTACTTTGTGATTTGGCAAAAGGCATAATAGCCGTGGTAGTTTGTCGTGTTATTGTAACATATGTGTTTGATGTCACATTCTTTAATAATGATAGATTTATAGGCTATATAGCAGGCCTGGCGGTAATGCTCGGTCATATTTTCCCCATATTTTATGGTTTTCATGGAGGAAAGGGTGTTCTTGTGGCTGCAACTACTTTAATTGCTATTGATCCGCTTACATGCCTTTTCTCTGTATTGGTATTTGCAATATTACTTGCTGTAACAAAATATGTTTCTGTAGGTTCTATTGTTGCTGCATTTTCTTATCCTTTGTTTACGATACTTACTCAGACAATACGTCAAATAGACGGTGCGTGGCAGAATATGTTGGTTGGACTTGTAATTGCTTTTCTAATTACATATATGCATAAACCAAATATCCAAAGATTAAAAGAAGGCACAGAAAATAAATTTAGTTTCAAAAGTAAAGATAAAAGCAGTTCGGATAAATAGTTTAAACAATGAAAGGATGATATTTTGTGGCTGATATTGCTATATTGGGTTCTGGCGGTTTTGGTTTAGCATTAGCTGTTATGTGCAGTAATGCCGGACATAGAGTAATTGTCTGGTCAAAATTTCAAGATGAAATTGATGTAATAAACAGGACCGGAGAATTGAAAGCAAAACTACCCGGCATTACAATTCCAAAGGCAATAGCGCTTACTACTGATATATCTTGCGTAAAAGGCAAAGATATGGTCATATTGGGAATTCCTACTGCGTTTACAAGAAGTGTTTGTGAGGAAGCGTCAAAGTTCGTTGATTCAAATACAATTATCGTTAACACTGCTAAAGGACTTGAAAATAAAACTTTAAAAACTATGAGTAGGGTAACCGAAGAGTCATTTCCTGAGAATAAAACTGCAATCCTGACTGGACCATCTCATGCTGAAGAGTTAGCAAGAGGTATTCCCACAACAGTGGTTGTCGCATCCTATGATAGAGAAGTATCTTATTATGTTCAAAGCACTTTGAGTAATAATTCTTTTAGAGTTTATGTAAACGATGATGTTATGGGTTGTGAAATCGGAGGTTCATTAAAGAATGTTATTGCACTTGCAGCTGGTGTCTGTGATGGTTTGGGATTAGGTGACAATACTAAAGCAGCGCTTATGACAAGGGGAATAAAGGAGATTTCATCTCTTGGTGTGGCAATGGGCGCTAAGAGCGACACGTTTGCCGGATTAAGCGGTATTGGTGATTTAATAGTTACTTGCTGCAGTATGCATAGTCGTAATAGAAAAGCCGGAATGTTGATTGGTCAGGGCGTCAGTCCTGAAGAAGCAGTGCAGCGTGTCGGAACCGTAGAAGGGTATGGCTGTACCAAAAATGCTTGGGAGCTTTCAAAAAAGCTTGGGGTTGAAATGCCGATAACAGAGCAGCTGGCAAAAGTTCTTTTTGAAGGAAAATCCGCTAATTCCACTATTTCTGCTTTGATGGACAGACCTTCAAAGAATGAAACTGAAAAAGAATTTTTAGGTGAAAAGAAATGATATATAAATTTAATCTGAATACAGAACATGAGAATTTTTATAATATTACAAGCTATGTGCGTCAAGCGGTCATGGAGTCTGGTGTTCAGAACGGAGCAGCAGTAGTTTTCTGTCCTCATACTACAGCAGGGATTACAATAAATGAAAATGCTGACCCTGATGTTGTAACGGATCTGCTTTATGCCCTTGACAAAACATATCCTCACAGACCACAGTTTAAACATGCGGAAGGTAATTCTTCTGCTCATCTTAAAGCAAGCAGTATTGGTTCATCTGCTACAGTCATTATTGAAAATAACTGTCTTGTTTTAGGAAAATGGCAGGGCATTTACTTTGCAGAGTTTGACGGTCCAAGAACGAGAACATTCATGGTTAAGGTTTTAAGAGATTAATATAATACATGATGTTTCAGAAAACTATCATGTTGCTATCACATTATTCTATTATAATGTAATTACAGGTTTGAGGGACACCTGTGCGGTTGATTTGACATGGTTGAAAATCATATGCGAAAGGTATCATTATTTAGCTTTATTCATTCAAAAAGAAATGAGTTCACCTGAAGTCCCAACAAAGTATTATTTATTTGATAATGCCGTTGTTTTATGAAGCAACGGCATTTTTGTGTTTCATAATATTGTAGCTTTTTTTCAAAAAGCTCTTTACTTTTTGAGCGAAATATTGTATAATTTATCTATAAGTATAACCTACGACTGATGTACCCATCTCTAATTTGGTGGGTTCCATTAAGTCTTTCTGTGGAGATCGTTCTGTCACTTAAAGACTGAGGGGATAATGTTCATCAGTCGAACTTGATTGACGGGGCGAAGCCCCTTGTTGAATGGCATTAAAATATATTATTAGGAGTGTATTTTATGGAACCAAAGTATAAGCGTATCTTGCTTAAATTAAGCGGAGAAGCATTGGCAGGGGATAAAAAAATTGGACTTGATTATGATGTTATTACATCGTTTGGCAAAAGCATAAAGAAATGCGTTGATGCCGGTGTTCAAGTCGGCATTGTTGTTGGAGGCGGAAACTTCTGGAGAGGTCGTTCCAGTGGTGCCATGGATAGAACAAGAGCTGATCATATCGGAATGCTTGCAACTGCTATGAATGCACTGGCTGT
>CAMWVM010000129.1 GCA_947177715.1 uncultured Ruminococcus sp. | reverse complement strand
CCCCCCCCGCCCGCCTCCCGGCCCCGGCGCTTTTTTTTTTTTAACGCCTATGTCGTCATTCTATTTGGTCTGGAGTCTCGTGGGCTCGGAGATGTTTATAATAGACATGTCTGTGTATCAGTGCAGGACTCCTGTAATATCGGCTGTGGGGCATGAAACGGATACAACACTTGCGGATTATGCTTCTGATTTGAGAGCGCCAACACCCTCTGCGGCAGCAGAGCTTGCTTCACCGCAAATGTCGGAGCTGGTGGGTTCTGTAGATTATATGATAAAAAAACTGAATGATGCCTTTTCCTGCTTTTTAAGTGATCGGGAATTGCTTTTGCAGAGATTATTGCAAAAAATTATACTCCATTCCCCTGAAAAAAGATTGGAGAATGATTTAAATATCCTGTTAAGAACAAGAGAAAAGCTCGATATGCTTGCTAATCGGAAAATCACGCAAAGTGAAAATAAATTGGATAAGTATTATGCCCAGCTTAATGCATTAAGTCCCCTTAATGTGCTCGATAGAGGATATACCATTACAACAAAGAATAAAAAAGTGGTCTATTCAGGAGAGGAACTTGAAAAAAGCGACCTGGTGGAAATCAGATTTAAAGATACAATAAAATGTGCAAAAATAGTGCTGTGAGGAAGACCCTTGCGGTCGACTATTTTAAATTTACTGTTATTTTACACAAACAGATGTTTGATGATTTGTGCAATCCTACAAACTTTGTTTATATTTCATTCATAGTTGTACGTTTGCGTGCAAAAAACGCCTAATAGAGGCTATAAGTGAAGGGACTTTTCAAACGCTTTAATTAAACCGAGCGTTTAAGCGAAAGGAATGTGTTGAATATGACATTTGAAGATTCAATGAAAAGACTTGATGAAATAGTCAGAGCTATGGAAGGCGATAAGCTTTCTCTTGATGAGGCTCTTGAGTTGTATAAAGAAGGGGTTGAGCTTTCGGTGGATTGTAAAAAATCACTGGAAAATGCAAAGCTTCAAGTTAAAACCCTTTCGTCAGGGGAATCGCAGGAATAAATATTTCATTAAAATATGCCGTAATAATGAAAGGAATGGTCGTTTGTGACTGAAAATAATAAGTTGATTCTTAAAACCTACTGCGAGAAAATTGAAGAGAAGCTGCTTGACTTTACAAAGAATAAAAATAGCTTACAGGGAGTTATTCTTGAAGCTATGGAATATTCGCTTATGGCAGGGGGAAAACGCCTTAGACCTGTGTTAATGTTGGAATTTTGTCGTATGTGCGGAGGGGATGTGTCCAAATATCTGGACATTGCCTGCACTATTGAAATGATTCATACATTTTCTCTGATTCATGACGACCTGCCTTGTATGGATAACGACGATTACCGTAGAGGAATGCCGTCTTGCCATAGGGCTTTCCCTGAAAATATAGCTTTGCTTGCAGGGGATGCGCTTAATACTCTTGCTTTTGAGGTTATAGCAAATGCCGCTATGGAACAGAGAATAACCGCAGATAAGGCCGTTATGCTCGTGTCAGTGCTTTCCCATGCAGTGGGAACAAGCGGTATGATCGGAGGACAGGTTATCGACTTGCAGTCTGAAGGAAAAACCATTTCTCTTGATACGCTTAATACACTTCAGGAACATAAAACCGGTGCTCTTATTGAAGCAGCCTGCGTCATGGGTGTTATCCTCGGTGGGGATTTCGAGAAAATACCTGCGGCAGCAGACTATGCAAATTCATTGGGCAGAGCGTTCCAAATTGTTGACGATATTCTCGACGTAACCGGAAGCTTTGAGGAGTTGGGAAAACCTATAGGAAGCGACAATGAACAAAATAAAAACACATATGTTTCTCTTATGGGGTTGGATGAGTCTAAGGCTGCAGCGGACAAGCTTACAGCCGAGGCTCTCAGGCATCTTGATAATTTTAAGGATAACGAATTTTTATATGATGTTACCAAAAGTCTGCTTGAACGCAGAAATTAAATCGGGGGTTGTGGGATGTCTAAATGTAAAGATTACTTGAATAAGATGAATCTTCCTGGCGATTTAAAAAAGCTTACGCTGAATCAGTGTGATAAGCTCTGTCAGGATGTTCGTAAAATGCTTATAGACACCGTGTCGAAAAATGGCGGTCATCTTGCTTCGAATTTGGGTACGGTCGAACTGTCGCTGGCAATTCATAGAGTGTTCAGTTCTCCTGAAGATAAAATTATCTGGGACGTGGGACATCAGGCTTATACCCATAAAATTCTAACGGGGAGAGCTGATCAATTTCACACTTTAAGACAGGAAAATGGTATTTCAGGATTCTGTCGTCCTGATGAGTCTATACATGATGCATTTATAAGCGGTCATAGTTCAAACTCCGTTTCTGCAGCATTAGGCATTGCAACAGCAATGAAAATTCAGCAAAATCCTCATTTTGCCGTTGCTGTTTTAGGTGACGGAGCTTTTACCGGCGGAATGGTATATGAAGGACTGAATAATGCAGGTAAAAGTGATACAAACTTGATTATTATTTTAAATCATAATGAAATGTCCATTTCTAAAAACGTGGGAAGTGTGGCAAAGTATCTGTCAAATATGCGTACCAAAGAAGGATATCATAAAACAAAAAGCATGGTCGAAAGAGCTCTTGATAAAACGCCTGTTGTGGGAAATCCCTTGAAAAAAGCACTAAAAGGCTCGAAAAACGCATTAAAAAATGTGGTTTTGCATAGCACAATGTTTGAAGACTTAGGACTGGCTTTTATCGGCCCTATTGACGGACATAATATCGAGGAGCTTGAAAAAGGGCTTAATGCAGCAAAAGCATTGCACAGACCTGTCCTTGTTCATGTTAATACTATTAAGGGAAAAGGCTATGCCCCGGCGGAGGAGAATCCGGGCGAATATCATGGAGTTGGTTCATTTGAAATTGCAACAGGAAATCCCGATGTGGTTTTAGCTGACAGCTTTTCATCAGTCTTTGGAAAAGAGCTTACTGAACTTGGAGAACAGCATAAAAATATTTGCGCTGTAACAGCGGCAATGAAATACGGCACAGGACTTCAGTATTTTGCCAAGGCTTATCCTCAGAGATTTTTTGACGTGGGTATTGCCGAGGAGCATGCTGTCACTTTCTGCGGAGGACTTGCTTCAATGGGAATGATACCTGTTTTTGCAGTGTATTCGTCATTTTTGCAAAGAGGATATGACCAGCTTTTACATGACCTTTCCATATGCAATACACATGTGGTTATCGGCGTTGACAGGGCAGGCGTTGTGGGCGATGACGGAGAAACCCATCAGGGTATATTTGACGTTCCGTTTCTCACTTCAATTCCAAACACAACCATCTATTCTCCGTCATGCTATGAGGAGCTTAGAATGTGCCTGAAAAAAGCGGTGCTTGAGGACAGCGGCATCGTTGCAGTACGTTATCCGAGAGGTAACGATAAGTCGAATTATAATAAATCTCAAATCAATACGTCATATGAATATCATGACAACGGAAACGGTGTGCTGATAGTTACATACGGCAGACTGTATAACAATGTTTTGTCAGCTTGCGAAATTTTAAGAAATCGTCATATTGAATGTGATACATTGAAATTAGTAAAAATTTTCCCAATAGAAGAGGATATAATTGATATTATTTCAAGCTATAAGCTGGTGTTTTTCTTTGAGGAGTCGTATTATCACGGCTCAATTTCGGAAAAATATGCGGCAGTATGCAGCAATATTGCTCCTGTTGCTATTGACTATTTCGTGAAGCATGGAAAGGTTGCTGATTTATTGGATGAGTTGAATCTTTCGCCTAAAAAAATGGCGAATCAAATAGAGGAATTTCTGAGCTATGAGCAATAGACTGGATGTTTTTCTTGTGGATAAAGCCTATGTGAAAAGCCGCTCAAAAGCAAAGGAGATTATTTTAAACGGTAGTGTTTCGGTTGATGGAAAGGTAATTACAAAACCTTCAGTTTCAGTTGATGAGGATTGTGAGATACTTATTTCTGACAATAAAAAGCATCAGTATGTGGGCAGGGGAGCGCTTAAGCTAAAAGGTGCGTTTGAATGCTTTGATGTAAGCGTTAAGGATAAATGCTGTGCGGATATTGGGGCGTCAACAGGCGGTTTTACACAAGTCTTGCTGGAAAACGACGCAAAAAAAGTATATGCCATAGATGTGGGTCACGGCCAGCTTGCGGACGAGCTTGTCAATGATAAACGTGTTGTAAATTGCGAGGGCGTAAATGTAAGAGATGTCACACCTGAGTTTTTCAGTGACTCTGTGGAGTTTATGTGCGGTGATTTATCATTTATTTCACTGCGGTTGGTTATACCCGCGCTCAAAGAGTGTCTTGCAGAAAACGGTGAAATGATAATGCTTATAAAACCGCAGTTTGAAGCAGGACGGACAGCTCTTAATAAAAAGGGTGTTGTTAAGGATAAAAAAGACCATGTGAGAGTTCTTCAGGAGCTTTCGGATTTTTTTGAAAGCTGTGGATTTGCCATTCTCGGAATTTCGCCCTCCCCAATTAAAGGCGGGGACGGGAACATTGAGTATTTGGCTTATTTAAAGAAAACTGATTTGCCGCTTGAAAACAGCGGGAAGATTAATATAAAAGAATTTGTCAGCTCAGCATTTTTGAATTTAAGTAAAAACTGAGTGATATTATAGAATTTTTCGGAAAGGAATACGGCTGTGAAAATATATATTTTTCCTAATCTGAATAAGAAGAATTGTGCGGAATATACCTCTGTGGCGTGTAATGTGCTGAATAACTGCGGGGCAGAGCTTTTTATTGATGAAATATATAAGGAAGAGTTTTGTAAACTGGAGTTTCTTAACTTTATAAAAGAAACAACTTTTATAAGCGATTGCGACGTAATTGTAGTAATCGGCGGCGACGGAACAATTTTAAAGTGTGCAAAGTTTGCTGCAACTCATAAAAAGCCTATTTTGGGAATAAACTGCGGACGCCTTGGATTTATGACTTCTCTTGAGCATAACCAGATCGGACTGCTGGAAAAGCTGTGCAAAGGTGAATATACAACAAGCAGACGTATGATGCTTTCGGTTTCTGTAGAACCTAAAAATTCAGAGCATTTGAAGTTTACGGCACTGAATGATGTTGTAATTTCAAAAAGTGATGATTGTAAAATTGCAGACTTTGAGGTTTCCAAAAACGGAAAGACCATATCTTCTTTAAGAGCAGATGGAGTTATTTTTTCCACGCCCACTGGTGCAACCGCTTATTCCATGTC
>CAMWVM010000128.1 GCA_947177715.1 uncultured Ruminococcus sp. | reverse complement strand
GCTATCCGAAAGGATAGGTTGGAGGCTGGGGGACATAAGTCGTTGTTATAGTAGTGATTAATTTTTGAAAAAATAATGACAAATAAAAAATAATGTGATATAATATAAAAAATAAATATATAAAATAGGAGGCGTTTATATGGTAAAGAAAATATTAGCTGCTTTGGTTGCTTCAATTATTACTATGGGTATTTTTGCAAGCTGCGGAAATAAGCCCACAGATGACGGAAGCAATTCAAGCAATTTGGAATCTTTAGTTGATGAAACAGTGGATATTACGAAAGGAGCAAGTGAAAAAATGTTGGAACGATCAATTCTTTTGGAGGGTGATACCTCAAGATTAGCTGAGAAGCTTAACAATGCAATGGAAAACAACAAGCAGATTACAAATATTTGTTTTCTTGGTGATTCAATTACTCAGGGTTCTGCTGCTGAACAAGGCAGTAATCAGTATGTAAATCGATTTAAAACCTGGTGGGAGGAAAATGTCAGCTATTATGTAGATGTTACCAATGCAGGGATTGGAGCAACAGATTCTTACATCGGAGTACATAGAGCACAAAGAGATGTGCTTGACCTTAATCCTGATATTATTTTTATTGAGTTTATTAATGATACAGATGATATTTTTTATAAGACCTGCATGGACAGCCTTGTGAAAAAGTGTATGGAACAAGAAAACAAGCCTGCCGTTATTATGATTGAAATGACAATGGATGATGGTACAAGCCCTCAGAATGTACATAGTGAAATTGCAAAGGCTTATAATGTACCGATGATTTCATATCATGATGCAATTATGCCTGAAATTGAAGCCGGAACTATTAAGTGGACAGAGATTTCACCTGATAATATTCACCCGAATGATGTGGGACATGGCATTCTTGCACAGCTTCTTACAAACTTTGTAGGAAACATTAAAGATAATATTGATTCTTATGACAAGAACTCAAAGGTTTTTGACGCTGATTCGCCAACCGGTGATAAATATGCTGATGCACGCCTTGTTGACAGAAACAGTGATGAAGTTACTGTTAAGGATGAAGGTTCATTTACCGAAAGCGTGTCCTTCCAAAAATTCAATGCAGGTTGGGGAACTGTTTCGGGTGGAACAGCAACCTTTGAGATGGAATTTAAGAACCTCGGTCTTCTATATTTAAAAACTATTGACGGTAAGAGTGCAAATGTTACTATTACTGTTGATGGTAAAGAAGTAAAACCGATAAGCGGAGATTTCCCAGGTGGTTGGGGTGATTATGCAAAAGCTGATGAACTTTATGTATCTGACGAAAAGGCTAAGCATACTGTTACAATAACTGTAGATGAGGGAGAACAGAAAAGCTTCCAGATTCTAAGTTGGATGCTTTCATAAGATAAATAAAAATACCGCCTTTTTACGGTAATATCTTTTTTGGGAGAAATGAATGTTTTTTCGTTCATTTCTCGGAATGATGCAAAATGCATTCCGAATGGTCCTTTAATGATATTCCGCATTTAAGGCGGTATTTTTATGCTTTAGTATTATTATCTTTTTTCTTATTGACATTTCTAATTGTAAGCTTAACAAGTTTATCAACTGTGAAATCTGATAAACTGCAGACACATGTAATTGCATCGCTTTTTGCAGTTTCTTGAGGTGTTTTAAGAAACTTAGTGAAAAATTCCTGCAAAATGAACATATTTGTATATAAATCTCCTGCCGTTTTAATACCCTTCGGAGTAAGCGTAATATCAGCATAATGAGGTTTTATTATGTATCCCTGTTCCTCAAGCCGTGTTGTCATTTTTGCTGTAGAGGATTTTGTTACGTTTAAATATCTGGAAACATCAGTTGATTTTACCGAAGCACCTCCGTTGCTCAGTTCGTATATAGCAAGTAAGTATCTTTTGATAGCGTCAGTCATAATTACCCCTTCTATTAGCAATAGCTAACTTAATACAAAACTAATAATCGGAAGAGTATTCCGATTTTATAAATTAATTATACCGCTTTTAAATCTGTTTGTCAACACTGAAATTTACGAATTTTGCAGAGTTGATTGAGTGAAACAGTAAGCATCCAATAACCATAAATTTATGTTTTGATTTTTGTCATTATTGATATAATTAATTAGCTTCAGCTAACCGATTATGTATATTAATACTAAATTTTAAAATCAACATATTTTTTTGTTGACTTTTATATAAAATCAGGCTATAATAACACTTGTAATTAGCAATGGCTAACCGAAATCAAAATTGCAAATAACTGAATATAATATGATTAACGACTGATGTCCCTTAATCTATAACCACCGTCCATGAAAGTGTGCAGATTATGATAATAACATTTTTGTTTTGCTTGTTTATTATTGCTGTGATAATTTTTATAAAACGCTGGACTAAACAAATTCAGTTAAGACTAATAAAAGATAAAAACAGCAAAAATTTTAATCCCATTTTAAGCTAACATCGGAACATATCCTTCTCAATATGCGGAAAATCAAATCATGCGATTTTCCATAGAAAAGCCGGAGTGACTAACCGGCTTTTTTTATGCATAAATTCATTGATACCATACATATAAATAAAGGTATAACTAACGACTGGTGTTCACCGCCTCTAAGGTGTTGGGTTCGGTTAAGGTTTAGTAGTTGGAACTATCCACTGATAAATCCTAAGTGGCGAATTGCCAGTCGAACATTGAATGACGGGGCGATGCCCCTTATTGAAATAAATGTGAGAGGAGAATGGATATGTCGGATATTCAGGGTAATCATAATCTGATTTTGGAGAATCGTTCAAAGCTCGTTTTGTCAGGCGTAACTGATGTGGATTGTTTTAATGAGGAGGAAATAAAGCTGTTTACACAACTGGGGGAGCTAACAATCAGAGGCAGAAATCTTCATATAAATGAAATGAGCGTAGAAAGCGGAGATATTTCTGTTGAGGGCGATGTCTGGAGTCTTAGCTATGGGGAAAAGGACAGAAAGAAAAAGCTTTCAGCTATTGGCAAGTTGTTTAAATAGCGGTTGGTGGAGGTGTTTTTATGGAACCTATGCATCTGGAAATTGCTCAGGAAACGGAATATTTTTTTCTATCGTGCCTTCTTGGAGCAGGATTAGGAATTATTTATGATCTTGTAAGAGTATTTCGAAACACAGTTAAGCATAATAAGGTTTTGGTGTTTATAGAGGATTTTATATATGCTGCGTTTTTTGGTTTTGCATTTTTCTTGTTTGGTACAGATCTGACGGGAGGAATAAGAGCCTTTGTGCTGTTGGGAATGTTTGCAGGCTGTATGATTGAGCGAGTGGCATTGGGAAACTGGGCAGTAAAGCTGATATCTAAAGTGACAGGCTATATATGGAATGTTTTGCTTTCTCCAATAAGGGGATTTTTCGCTAAAATCTTAGCTGTAATTAATAAACGAATTGTTAAAAAGTACTTAAATTTTTTAAAAAGGGAAAAAAAGAGTCAAAAGCCCTTGAAAGTCTAATGTGAATTAGTTATAATTAAAATTATAATAGCGTATGTAAATAGGATTGCTGATGAAAGGAGAGCGGAAATGTATGTCTGTGAATAATAATGATAGTACATATAAAAAAGCAAATAAAGCTTTGAAGAATAATGGTAAAAAATCTTTTTTTCTGTCTAAACCGCTCACTGCTTTAGCAATAGTTTGTTTAATTGTTTATTCAGTGGTTTCTGTTATTTCTCAGCAAGTACAGATTGCTGAAATAAAAAAGGAAAGCAATGAGCTTTCAGAAAAGATTACTGAAGCTAAACAGCAAAACGATGAGTATGTGCGTCTGTTAAGTGCTGACGATGAAGCGGCTTATATGGAGCGTATTGCTATCGAGCGTTTGGGGTATGCATATCCTAATGAGCGGCGTTTTTATATTGTAGACGCTGACTGAGGATTTGGGGTTATACAAAAATAAAATTAGAGAGGATAACATTTACACATGCAGCTTGAAGTCGGAAAAATTTACGAGGGTAAGGTTACTGGAATAACAAAGTTTGGAGCTTTTGTAGAGCTTGATAAGGATTCTACCGGCATGGTACATATATCTGAAGTTGCCAATACTTTTGTCAGCGAAATCAAAGATCATCTTCAAGAAGGTCAAACTGTTAAAGTAAAAGTAATGTCTGTAAGTGATGACGGAAAAATAAGTTTGTCTATAAAAAAGGCTCTTCCTGCTCCGTCAAGAAAACCAAAATTTGAAAATGGCAAGTTTAATAACGATAGAAATCAAAATAAAGGCAATTTTTCAAAAGGCGGTTTTGTCAGAAAAAATTATGACCGTGACAGCCAGCCGCAGGATTTCAGAAAGAATCCACCTCCTGTTTTTGATACAAAATCAGGCAGCGGTAATTCAGATTTTGAGGATATGCTTAGTAAATTTAAGGCAACAAGTGAAGAGAGATTTTCTGATTTGAAGCATGTTATTGATAATAAGAGGAAAAGCCCGTCACGCAGAAAATAAATAATAAGGGGCTGCTTAAGCGGCCCTTTTTGTATTTGGAGGATAAAATGAAAAAAAGGTTAATAATTTTAATCTCATCAGCTGTTGTAATGCTAAGTTCTTGTGGATTGCAGCCATCGGTCGAGGGCGATGATTTAATAAATAATGCAAGGGAAGAATACAGGAATCTTGACAGTGCAAAGGTGATTATGACAAATGTGGACACAAACGAGGTTGAACAAACTTTTGCTTTTAAGTATGATGAAAAAGACATTTTGACCTTTTCATATGAGGGAAAAAACGGTGAAGATATCTATGCTCAGTATAATAACGGAATGGAAAGCTTTACTTATGAAAAAGGTGAGTATACATATAAGCAAAAGGGAGAAGATGGGTTTGCAGCATATACAAGAGATGTTACCCACCCACAGGCAGGAGAAGGTCTTATTATATTTCAGCCTTCAGCAGTAAAAAATGCTGAGGTTAAAAGTGAAGGCGAAGTTACTCATATTATTCATGAATATGACATAGAAAAGCTTAGTGTAGATGATAGTACAACGGCATTTAGCGCTGACTATTATTTTGATAATGAGGATAAATTGCTTTATTTTGTGGAATCGTCAACCATAATTATTGACGGTGAGAAAAAAGAGTATAAATATCGTGTTGACATTACAGAAAAAAATGCTGTGGATAAAATTCAAAACACTGTGGAGCAGTATAAAAAATAATATTATACTATTATATGTGTAATTTAAATAAGGGCTTGCCCGTTTTCAACGTGGCAAGGTCGGCTTCAGCTGACGTTTTT
>CAMWVM010000127.1 GCA_947177715.1 uncultured Ruminococcus sp. | reverse complement strand
ATGATACGGCGACCACCGAGATCTACACTCGACTAGTCGTCGGCAGCGTCAGTTGGGTATAAGAGACAGATATATATCTGAAATCATGCGTGGCGGTATTTTATCGGTTGATTCAGGACAGATGGAAGGCGGACGTTCGGTTGGACTAAGCTATTCGACCACAATGTTGAAAATCATTATCCCCCAGGCAGTAAAAAATATTCTGCCGACAATGGGAAACGAATTTATTGCACTCATCAAAGAAACTTCGGTTGTAAGCTTTATTGGTGCAACTGATTTATATGTTGCATTTAACAATATTGGAAGCAGCAGTTATGAATTTATGGTGCCGTATCTCACAATGGCAATTATATATATTATTTTGGTACTGCTTATTACCCTTTTAATTAAATTAATGGAAAGGAGATTGAGAAAAAGTGATAGAGGTCGTTAATCTTAATAAAAGCTTTGGCTCTCTCCAGGTTTTGAAAAACATCAATACAACCATTGAAAAAGGTGAAAAAGTAGTAGTTATCGGACCGTCAGGTTCAGGTAAGTCCACGTTTTTACGCTGTCTTAACTGCATGGAAGACCCAACCTCGGGAAGTATTATTTTCAATGGAGTAGATATTGCAGATTTACACGTTGACATTAATATTCATCGTCAAAAAATGGGCATGGTTTTTCAGCATTTTAATCTGTTTAACAACAAAACAGTTATTCAGAATATAATGTTGGCACCTGTTCTTATTGAAAAGAAAAAAAGACGCAAACTCAAAAGGGCAAAGCTATTTGGAAAAAAGCCTGTTGAAAAAATAAAATCTGTAAAGCAAATCAAACAGGAAGCAAGAGAACAGGCAGTTGAACTTTTGAAAAGGATAGGTCTTGAAGATAAGGCTGACGTATATCCCTCATCGCTTTCAGGCGGTCAGAAACAGCGTGTAGCTATAGTACGTTCACTTGCAATGAATCCTGATGTTATTCTTTTTGACGAACCTACTTCTGCTCTTGACCCTGAAATGGTAGGCGAAGTTCTCAATCTTATGAAAGAGCTTGCTGATGATGGCATGACTATGGTTGTGGTTACTCATGAAATGGGATTTGCCAGAGAGGTCGCTTCAAGGGTTATCTTTATGGATAACGGTACTATTGCGGAAGAAGCTCCGCCTGAAGAATTTTTCAGCAACCCTAAAAGTCCACGTCTTAAAGAGTTTTTATCTAAGGTGCTATAATGAGCTATACAACAAAATACGCCAAAGGACTTGAAAATATTCCGGAAGCAGCAGATATCCGACGCAGGGTTTTCGTTGAAGAACAAGGCTTTGTCAACGAATTTGACGACATAGATTCTGATGCTATACATGCACTTATTTATGATGATAAAAAAGCTGTGGCTACAGGACGTCTTTTTGAAGATGAAAACGGCTGGCACATTGGACGAGTTGCTGTTCTTCCTGAATACAGGGGAAAAAAGTTAGGTGCAATGATCATTTCATCACTTGAAAGCTATGCAAAAAAACTTGACATAAAGGAGATTAATCTTTCTGCACAGGTACAGGCTTCGGGGTTTTATACAAAACTTGGATATAAAAATCTTGGTGATTTACACATGGACGAGCACTGTCCGCATGTGACTATGAGAAAAAAATTCAAATAAGGGCTTGCCCGTTTTCGACGTGGCAAGGTCAGCTTCAGCTGACGTTTTTAGTGGGAGATTGTTCTCCTAGTAAAAACATAATGACTCCCGCCGCCACAGCTATCCGAAAGGATAGGTTGGAGGCCGGGCGACATCTTGCCTAAGTTATAACAACGATTTATGTCCCCCGCCTCTAAGGCGTTTGTTGAATGACGGGGCGATGCCCATATTGAAGACATTTGCAATGCATAATTCGATTTGATCGTATAAACATTTTCAATTATCCATTGTTAATTTAAAATGTCCCTCTATAAATAGCACTTTTTGAGGCTTTTTTTGCACGCAAACGTGCAACTATGAATGAAATATGAAATCAAGTTTGTATTAATGCACAAAAAATGCACACTCATTTTGTTGAGTGTGCATATATTTTTTTACAATCATTGGTTGCTAACATTAAACAGCATCTGTCATAGTTTTTATGACTTCTGTCATCAGATCGGATGCTTTTTGCTTTTTCTCAAGAGCGACAGAAAAATGAGGATTTGCATCGTCAATAAATTTAATACGATTTTTATATTTGCCCAAAAGCGCTTGTATTTGTGCAATTTCAGGCTGTTTTATATAGAATACAAGCGTTTTTCCACACTGGGAAACCTCGGTGATTTTAAGCTTCGACGCTCTATTTCTGGTGAGGGCAACATTTATCAATCCCATTACTGCTTTAGGTGGATCGCCATAACGATCGATAAGTTCGTCTATTACATCAGAGCTATCCTCTTCGGTAATGATAGATGCAATTTTCCTATAGGCTTCAATTCGCTGTGCAAGATTTTCTATATAATGCTCAGGAATAAACGCATCAATAGATATATCCACAAGGCAGTCTTCAGGCGAATGGGGCATTGCTTCACCTTTCTGCTCCGCAATAGCTTCATTCAGCAATCGCAGATACATATCATATCCCACAGCTTCCATATGACCATGCTGTCTGCCGCTTAAAATCGAGCCTGCTCCTCTTATTTCAAGGTCACGCATGGCAATTCTGAATCCCGAACCGAACTGTGTAAATTCCTTAATTGCATTTAAACGCTTTGAAGCTATTTCCGTAAGCACCTTTCCACGTCTGAAAGTAAAATATGCGAAAGCACGGCGGTTAGAACGTCCCACACGTCCTCTAAGCTGATAAAGCTGTGAAAGCCCCAATCTGTCAGCGTCCTCAATTATAAGAGTATTTACGTTAGGCACATCTACGCCTGTTTCGATAAGCGTTGTACATACCAGCACATCAATCTCATGATCGATAAGCTGACGCCAAATCTCAGAAAGCTCCGATTCGGATATTTGACCATGTGCAACACCGATTCTTGCATCAGGCAGAAGTTCATTTATTTTTGCCGCAGTTCTTTGAATGGTGTCAATTCTATTATGGATATAATACACCTGTCCGCCTCGTCGTAATTCCTTTGAAATTGCCTGTGCAACAACTCCGTCGTTATGCTCAATGACATATGTCTGGACAGGGTGTCTGTCCTGGGGCGGCTCTTCAATTACTGACATATCTCTTATACCGCTCATAGCCATATTCAGGGTTCTTGGAATTGGTGTAGCAGAAAGTGTAAGGACATCTACGCCTTTAAAGCTTTCCTTAAACTTTTCCTTATGGGCAACTCCAAATCTCTGCTCCTCGTCAATTATAACAAGTCCTAAATCCTTGAATTCCACATCCTTTTGCACCAGTCTGTGTGTACCGATAATCAAATCTATCGTACCTCGTTTAAGCTCACGGATTATCTCCTGCTGCTCTCTTGGCTTTCTGAAGCGTGACAACAGTTCTACTTTTATTGGGAAATGCTCAAAACGCTTAATTGCAGTTTGATAATGCTGCCATGCAAGGACTGTCGTAGGAACAAGGATAGCTACCTGTTTTGAATCGAGCATACATTTAAATGCAGCACGAAGTGCAACCTCGGTTTTTCCGAAACCGACATCGCCGCACAACAGTCTATCCATAGGTGTAGGCTTTTGCATATCCTCTTTTATTTCTTCAATAGACCTTAGTTGGTCGTCGGTTTCCTGATAATCAAAACGCTCTTCAAAATCGTTCTGCCAATCATTGTCTTTAGAAAAAGCAAAGCCTTTTGCCATTTGACGTTGTGCATAGAGCTTTGTAAGCTCTTCCGCCATATCCTTAACAGCAGATTTTACTCTTGAACGGGTTCTATGCCATTCCATTGAATTAAGCTTATTGAGCTTAACTCCACTGTCGTCCTTAGGTCCGATATATCTGGAAACCAAATCAAGCTGTGTAACGGGCACATAGAGGACATCCGAGCCTGCATATTTTATAGTAATATAATCCTTGGTTACGCCGTTTGTTTCAAGGTTTTTAATGCCTGCAAACTTACCGATTCCATACATTGAATGCACAACCAAATCACCTGATGAGATATCTGAAAGGCTTTTTATTTCCTCGCCTTTCTTTCTCTTCTTAGCAGATTTTTTCTTGGCATTCATTGCTTTCATCTGTGTTATTGCAGCACATTTTATATCGGGATAATCGAAACCTCCTGATAGGCTTCCCGTTCTCACATATACCGTTCTGGGAATAATTTGAGCGTCCTCTTTCAGCTCCAGCGCAGGTATATTTTGTTCACGCAGGTCTGACACAATAATTGGCACAGTTTTTTCTGAGCCGGCGAAAACGACGGTGCAATAATCATTTTCACATAGCGTTTGCAGTTCTTCGACCAGATGAGAAATATTTCCGCCCCATGTACCCGTTTGTCGGCAATCAGAATTTATCAGCTTTTTAAACTTGATTCCATTATTTCCTCTCATAAATGTATCAAGAAATACAGCAGGAAGCTTTAAGGCTTTTGCTGTCAATTCAGGGAAGTCGATAAAAAAGCCTTCAAGACGTTTAAAAAGAATTCCGTCCTCAAAAAGAAGTTTTATATCCTCAGAAAGCTGTGAAAGCACGGCTTTGGATTTTTCAATACAGTTCTGATATTCCGAAAATA
Organism: uncultured Ruminococcus sp.; assembly: GCA_947177715.1. Taxonomy (GTDB): domain Bacteria; phylum Bacillota; class Clostridia; order Oscillospirales; family Ruminococcaceae; genus FB2012. The sequence continues at coordinate 712 of CAMWVM010000127.1, read as the reverse complement.
CGCATATTCCCTCGTCAAAATAATCAAAGACGGTATAGACCTTATCATATGCAAGGCTATAATATTTATCGAGATTAGTAAGAGTTATGCCGCTTTGAGTCAGTTCGATATCTCTTGAAATATGCTTTCTTATTTTATCTGTATTCTTTCCTCTTACAGATTTTGAAAGGCTATCGAGTCTTTCAATTAATTCCTCGTTAGACGGGAAGATTATTTCCAGGGCAGGAAAAATCTCAATCTCGTTCAAGCCATCTGTTCTTCGCTGAGTTTCTGCGTCAAAGTAAGATATCATATCTACTTCATCGCCCCACAGCTCAATTCTCACCGGATTTTTATCCTGTACAGGAAAAATATCAATGATTGAGCCTCTTACTGCAAACTGTGCCTGACCCTCGACCCTATCGGTTTTTGTATAGCCTGAAGCAATCAGCTTTTGCGACAGAAGCGATATATTTATTTCCTCGCCGGTTTTTATAAGAAAAGAGTATTGCTCCAAGGTTTCTCTCGGAACGGTACCCTGTATACACGCTTCGACAGATGTAACGCAAACACGGCACTTTCCGGACATAACCTTGGAAAGCGCCTCTATTCTTTTATGTTCGTATTCCCTTGACATACCCTCAAGATATGCAAAATTGAAATCTCTTGCAGGAAAAAGGCAAGCAATCTCCGCCCCTGCCATCTCATTCATGTCATTTACAAGCCTTAGTCC
>CAMWVM010000126.1 GCA_947177715.1 uncultured Ruminococcus sp. | reverse complement strand
AAGTTGTCCGCCGCCACACCTATCCGAAAGGATAGGTTGGAGGCTGGCGATAAGTCGTTGTTATAAAAAATGTAGCTGTCGGTTTATTCTTCGACAGCTACTAATAATATGCGCCTGTAGCTCAGCTGGATAGAGTAACAGACTCCGACTCTGTAGGTCATGCGTTCGAATCGCACCAGGCGCACCAGTCCTAGCGCGGACGGCGCAATACCCGTTATCAATTTGTGATGACGGGTATTTTTGTTCCCGCTATTATTAGAAAATAAATATTTCAATTTAAGCACTGACTCGAGCCAAAACAAATTTATCTTTGTATCAAACTTGATTGGCGAGAATTGACCTGTGCGGTCGAGCACCTCGCACATTAGTTTGCGTGGGATTTTTATTTTGTGCCGCTCGAAAAATGATTTATTATAGACAATTATTCATCAAGCTTTTAATAGCGTGCACGATTCTTGAATTAATTACACATCTATAACGTAAATTGCCCCGTCCGGTCGAGGACCCCGTTATCAATTTGTGATGACGGGTATTTTTGTTCCCGTTATTATTAGAAAATAAATACTTCAATTAAAGCACTGACTCGAGCCAAAACAAATTTATCTTTGTATCAAACTTGGTATCAAACTTGATTGGCGAGAATTGACCTGTGCGGTCGAGCACATTGACATGATATTGCATTTGTGATACTATTTAAAATAGAATATAAAGCAGAAGGTTACAATAGATTTATTAATTTAAAAGGAGAAAACATATGCGGAAATGGCAATGGAATCCTTGGCACGGATGTCATAAATGCAGCCCAGGCTGTTTAAATTGCTATGTATATTTTTTAGATAATCTGCGAGGTAAAGATGCGAGTATTGTAACAAGGTCCAAGACGTATTTTGATCTTCCCTTAAAAAAAGACAGATACGGAAATTACAAGATACCTTCAGGGAATGAGATAGCCACATGCTTTACGTCTGATTTTTTTATTGAAGAAGCAGATGAATGGCGTAAGGACGCATGGGATATTATCAGAAAAAGAAGCGACGTAAACTTCTTAATTTGCACAAAAAGGATTGAACGTTTTAATCTATGTGTTCCAGAGGACTGGGGCGATGGCTATGAAAACGTTATCATTGCCGTTACCTGTGAAAATCAAAACAAGGCGGATGAACGGCTTCCCATTTTACTTGATATAAGTGCGAAACACAAGTACGTTTTTGTTGCTCCCATATTAGAGAAAGTTGATTTAAGCCGCTTTTTATGCACAGAAAAGATAAATTTAGTATCTGTCGGCGGAGAATCTTATGAAAATGCAAGAATATGCGATTTTTCATGGATATGCCATATCAAGGACACCTGCGATAAATATAATGTTACTTTCGACTTTCATCAGACCGGTTCTAATTTTATAAAGGACGGAAGGCAATACAAAATAAAACATCATGACGAATATTCTCAGGCAAAAAAAGGAATGGAATATTTAAAACAAATGAAAAACATAAATAACCCCTGATTTCAAATGAAACCAGGGGTTATTTATTATTTTAATTTTTGCAATTAGCTAATTGTTGCTCCGTGCCAATAATCAATAAGTGTTTGAGCTGCATTAGCGTTATATGCTGCTTCTCCAGGATATCCATGACCTTCATCACCAATATTCATTCCAGGATAGAAGTTTATAAAGTCATATGGAGCACCTGAAATCCAAAGTGCAAGTGTTTTTGCAACTGTTCTCTCGTCCTGCATATACATCAAAAGGCCCTTAATTGCTATTTCCATATGTTTGCGCTGAGCCTCATAAGTAGCAAGCTCATTATCTGTCCATGCTGTTCTGTCCCAAACGTTTGGAGCGGTAAGACCCTTGATACCCATTCCATATTCGCCAAGGTGCAGAGGAGGAATTTCTTCAGGAGCAATTCCCAATTTACCAATAAGAATTTTCTGTAGGAAGTTCTGTTCATGTGTAAGAAGAGCGTCACGTACATCTTCAGGAGTTGTTGCTACGTTTGTACTCTTCAAATCTGCAGGTACAAATATATCCATAGGCATATATTGTGAAACAGAGAATGAATCAAGGCTCTTGATGAATTCACCAAGGAGAAGTCTGTTTTCTTCAGGCATATCATCTACAAAGAGAAGGTCCTGTCTATCTTTATAAGTGATACCTGTTCCGTTGATTCTTTCAAAATAGTCATCGTGGTCTTCAATTTCAATCAAGTATTCAATATGGTGACAGAAGTTGTATCCGATGATTACGTTATCTCTGAGCAATGGGCTTGCATCTCTCTTTGCCTTACAGTATTCAACAAGTTCTATCCATTCGCCAGTATAATTCTTAATTGAAGTCATAAGCTCAGCGCCGATATCGAATCTGATAGGCTCAGAAAGCTTTGTATTACCTATAAGCTTAAATGTCTTTTCAAGTGATTCAAATCCTTGGTCGATCATTGCGATATAATCGTCACCCATTGGATTAACCTTTGTGAATTCACCTCTCCACCACTGTGAACCAGGAATTGCAATGTCTACCTTTGAATAGCTTCCTGCTTCAGGAGCAAATCTTTGCGGGTCAATATGAAGTCTATAGTTAATGCTAACTCCCATCTTGATAGCTTCAGCCATTATTTCAGCCTGCTGGTCTGGTGTAAGAGTATTCTTACCATTTACCATGATTCCTTCTTCATAAGTATCAAGGAAGTATGTTGGAATGAAAGTCATTCTTCTTGCACCATATTCTCCGCCTTCAGTGAAGAAATTCATCTTATATGCAAGGTCAGGGTCTTCAATATAGTTTGCAAGATTCCATCCGCAGAATGCAATCGCTACATCTGAGCCTTTTCCATTGTTATATAATGATTTGTCATAGAGGTTACCGAAACTTCCGAATTCCTTAACTAAGTCATCCTGTGAATAAAGTTTTGTACCATTGATATCAACATTAGAAATTACGCCGACATAATCACCGAAGTTTTCTCTTGTTGAATCTGTTACAGCTGTGTCAAGGTTATCTTCCAAATCTTCAGTAGGAGGAATAAGCTTTTCAGCAGCTATTGAATACTTGTAAAGAGCTTTAACAAGATTCTGTTCATCAACTGAACTTGAAGATCTTAAGGTAGCATAAATATAAGAGTATGCACCATACTGAATAGTATTTGTAATTGGAGTATTTCCTTCACAGAAACAGATGTCATAAACTGTTGAAAGTCTATTTGCTGCGATATCGGAAATCTCACCGTAATATGCCTGATTTTCTTCTGAATATACGGCTTTTACTCTCTTGGATTTTCCATTTACAGAATACTGCAAATATAGATTATTCGTATTAACATTTGCAAGATTTTTCACGTAGCTTCTTATTCCTGTGCCGGAATCAAGATACAATGTTGTACCAAAAATATCTCCCTTGACCTGTCCATCCAATGCAACTATTTTTGATGAGTAATTTCTTACAGTTCTGTATGTTACATCGCTAAGATCAATTAATTTTACTGAAGGAAGTCTATCAGTGGTATTAAACATTTTCTGTGAATAATAGCCATATGTCTGCATTGCACTCGCAAATGCTTTTTCATCATCGCTGCCAATGCTTGCGAGTGAAGTTATATAAGCATTCAGATTGAGTGAAACTGATGCTGTAGATACAACTTCCTTGCCACTTGAAGTACTTACAACAAGTTTTACGTTATATCTCTTTGACATATCGCATGATTTTACAGGAAGTGTAAATACATATGCCTTTTGACCGTTGATTGTTTTTGTATTGCTCTTATTAAGAGCTACCCTAACATCATCAACATTTTTAGCAGAGAAAACAGCCTCTACCTTATAATTGTTGTTAATATAGCCAGTAGGAACAGTATAATATGCATTTGCTCCGATTATACCTGTAAGTGTAAGGTTAATTGAAGCACATTCAGGTGTTCCTGTTACTTCAGGTAATGATGAATCATCAGCTTTAGAAGAATCATCGCCCTTGCTTGGTGATTTTGTTACAGTAATCTTATAGAAATTGATATATTCATTTGCAGTGATACCAGCATAATATGTGCCTGTTTTTCCGAACTGTGAACCCTTAACAATAATCGTTGCAGGCTCTGTTTTCAATGCTGTCCAGTTCTGCTCTGTAATAGATTTTGAATTAAAGTAGTTGCCGTTTGCGTCAGATACGAAAGCCTTAGGGCTTGATTGTCCCTTAGCGTAAATCTTAACTGTATAATCTGAATTCAAATCATCAACTGTGAAAGGAAGTGCAAGTGAAAGCTTTGTTGCACCGCTCTTATTGTTAATGAAATCTTCGTCTACTCTTACGTCAGATGCTGAACCTGTAATATATTTAACGCTTGAATTAATGCTATCGTCAATGATTGCCATTACTTCCTGAGCATCGCCTACAGGCTCAACTGTTGAAGAGCTGTCAGCTACAGAAGAACTATCTGCAACTGATGAACTGTCAGAATTTGATGAACTATCAGCAACAGAGGAGCTATCTTCAATAGAAGAGCTGTCAGCTGCTGAAGATGAATCATCAGGTTTTACATTTGTATCTCTTACTCCGTCAATTACGTCAATCGCAACAATTGTAGCATTTTTTCCTTTAATCGTAATTCCGGTGCATGTTCTGAGCTTGTTAAAGTCAGACTGAGATAGTGTAAATACATATTCATCTGCAGTAAATTCGTTTGTATAATCTACAATTTTAACTGCTGTTCCGGTGCTGTCAAGATAATTAAGCTGAAGCTGACAGCCGCTTGCATTTTTCAGTGTGATCTTAAGCTTTCCGGACAACCATTCACTGAGATTCTTGTTCACTGTCAAAGTGTTATTCCAGTTTCCAAGAGAAACGCTTCCTGTCCATACTCTTGTGGATGAGTCTGTTACATTAAGTGTAAGCGACTTATCATTACCTTCATAGAAGTCAAATACAAGAACAGTTTCACCAGTTGCAAGTGAAGCGAGATAATCTGCTTTGAATGTAACTGTGTTTCCTGAAACAGTATAGTCTGTTCCTTCAACAAGAGCAGTTTTTCCGTTGCTGATGCCTCTGAATTCGTTGTTATTCAAAGTCATTGTAATGTCAACATCTTCAACAACAAATGGGCTCTTATCAATGTCCAATGAATATGTAGACAATTCAGGATCAATAATTGAACTGTCAGTTACCGTGATTACCGGGGCAGGACTGTTACCCTCTGTGAATACAAACTTAAATGTATGTTTGCCTAATTCAAGAGTCTTGAAATAATTCTTATTGATTGTAACAGTATTTCCGCTTACAACGTAGTCTGCACCTCTTATCATTGATTTTCCATCGCATGTAAGCTCTTCAAACTGACCGAGCATTACATAGAGGTCCGCAGTTACATTTACAGCATTG